>CANNJG010000173.1 GCA_947504795.1 Legionellaceae bacterium | reverse complement strand
TGTTTTTCAAATGGATCAAGCAGCACCTGCGCATCAAGACGTTTTATGGCACCAACGAGAACGCGGTCAAGACGCAAATCTGGATTGCAGTCTGCACTTACGTGCTGATTGCCATTGCCAAGAAACGCTTGCATCTGCCCAACAGTCTTCATGAAATCCTACAAATCTTGAGCTTGACCATGTTTGAAACAACCCAAATAAATCAACTACTTACGCCACCCGAGCCATACAAAAATTCAGAAATTGAGCCTCAACAGCTCTCTCTCCTCTGAAAAACGTTGGGACGCTACTGATACTGCAACAACACAAACTATTTGGAGATGAACGATGGCAGCAGCAAAATCCCTAACCCCCGCAGAACTTGAGCGAGTTTTGCAGTACATGTCCCACCGCTCTTTTGCACAGCGTAATCGTGCCATGCTGATGATGATGGTGGCAGCGGGTGTACGTGTAGGAAAAGTGGCTGGACTTACGCTGGGTGATGTGCTTGATCATGATGGCTCCGTGCGTGGTGAGATTTACCTTGCAGCACATCGCATCAAGCACAACAATGCAAGAACCATTTACCTCAACACCAGGCTGCAGGCAGAACTGGCTGCTTACATCAAACAGAGAACCGTTCGTCCCGCAAACTTCCCACTATTTCCAACTAATAGGGGCGACAGATGTGCGCTCAGTGCTAACACCCTTGTTTCTTGGTCTGCGTCTGCACGGAGCAACGTGCCTCTTCATGATAAAGCTACGACAACAGCCTAGGATTTCCTAACGTTCGTGGAACATGGAAATTCCAACTCCAAGAAACAGGTCCTAAGCTATTCGCCGCGGGGCCTCACTTACTACAGCGCCGATATCGTGATATCTCTCCTTTGTCATTCAGCGTCTGAAGTTTGTCACCATTGATAGTATAGGTGGAAGTGATTCTCCACTCCTCGCCCTCTCCAGAACACTTGAGTTTAAGGGTATAGCTGCTTGCACCTGCTTTCATAACTTGGGCCGCGCTGCAAGACGATTCGATAAACCCGACGCTATTTTTCTTTATGAACATTCCAGCCCACATGCCAGTGGCGGCTTGGGACTTTTTGGCCTCAGCGCAATTCCCAGACTCATCGGCCCAGTAGCCAAACAGTTCACTTGGAATTTCAGCGGCATGCGTGGGCATCAACATACCGGCAGCCAATAACGTTAGGAAAATGGTATTTTTCATAATGCGCATTAGCTTCCTTCGGAAATCCGAAACTCGGTAGAGGAATGGAAACTCCAATCTGAAAGAATCTAAAAAATAGGATAATAGTAATTGAGGAAAATTGGCAAATAAATTTTTCATGTTGTTACCCCAATAAAAAATAGTATGTAAATGATAGAATAAAAAATTATTTGAGACTTTGTTCGCATAGGTCGGATGTGGATAATTAATATTCTGCCCCATCGTAAATTTTCGCAACAGACTTGGAGTCATAGGCATTAGTTTTGCCGTCAAACTTTAAAGTGGTCGTAAAGTTAATTGGGGTAGCCTTTTTGTTCGTAATATTTTTTCCGCTAACAACAACCTCAAGATCATAAAATTTTTCCGCTGCACTGGTCACCGTAGTGACGGCAGTAGATTTGACAGAAACCTTTGCGTCTGAAACATCGCTATCAACTGCACCTTCGTTAGTGGAGCTTGTTTGAACAGAAAGAATAGGTTGAATTTTTTTATTAACCATCGCATATGCGGTTAGATAAGTACCTCCGTAACCTTGATGCATGTCCCCTGTGGTTATAACCCAGCCTAATTCTGGGCCGTTTCCAACTTTATAAGTCATTCCGCCACAGGGGTTACCATAAGGTCCACATTCCAAAAGATCGCTTTCTGCAACTAATTTTAACTTATTATCCTTAATCATTTCGAACTTATAAAATTTGAGTGACCCCAAATCCACGTGTGCATTTTTCTTTTCCATTTTTTCATCTAATGGCGTTCCACCCTCTAAGGCGTAGATGAATTGTGTTCCATTTTCGGTTGAAATAGTCACAAGATCGATATTTACACAGTAAGATTGATTGTCATTTACGCGGATATTACATCTATTATTGTCATCATACGCTTTATACTTTATATTTCTTGCAACTATGATCTTTGGGTCAATATAGCCTGATAAAACGACGCCAGATTCGACAACACTATTTTTATTAATATTCTCTTGGCTTTTACTACATCCTACGAAGATCACTATCGTTGAGGATAATAGAGCAAAGGCAGTTCCTTTGATTTTTTTCATGATCAAATATTTCTAAAGTGAACAATCTATATCGTATTCAGTGCAGTAACAAATTTATCTTATATTAAAAAATATTTGCACTCGGTCAGTATCCTCATCACACCGGAAGGCTGGTTGTATCCAAAAGGTGTGGGCAAAAATAATTTCGACTTGTAAGCAGCTGGTCAGCCAGCCTCAGAAGTCAACATGTTACAAAAATGCCAGCTCCACGATCGTCGGAGCAATTCTGAGCCCAAAACGGCCGAAGGTAAAGCCCAAATATCGCCTAAGCCTCCATGATCCTACCAAAAGTATTTCAACTGCAATCATGCATTCAAAGTCATTGAGATTGATTGACTTTCATAGACATTGATTGATGCTGTCTAAGAAGAAGAAAAATTGCTATGAGCGTAAGCGACATAGCAAGCGAACGTATGTTCGCTACCCAGTGTGAGTGTATGTAATTCCAAGTGCAATCACATTGCTGTTCATCATTACACATATGATACGCTACGTTCATAGTGGAAGCAGGTGATGCATATGACAGGTGACTTAAATTAAAGCACCAGCACTGACAAATCCAAAACCACGCAGATTTTGCACAGCAGGTTTTTGTGCTGCTGCTATAGAGGGGGCGGGCTACTTTGCAATGAGAAATATCAGCCAGAAATGGAACATGCCCATTCGGGACTGGAAGGCCGCGCTGAATCGGTTTAGTATCGAGTTTGAGGACCGGGTCCCTCAGCAATGACCCTTAACTCCGTTTACACAAAAATTCGGA
>CANNJG010000172.1 GCA_947504795.1 Legionellaceae bacterium | reverse complement strand
TGACCAATGTTAAAAAAGTTCATCAACGTATTATTGTTTACTTTGGCAAACATGCTTTAAATATTTATGGCTTGCCAGCGGACCTTGAACAAGTTGAGATTAACTACTCTAATTATAAAAATCTTCTACATTGGTGCGAAAGGTAGGTTACACCTTGTTAATTAATTTATTATTAATCATATTATATAATTTAAGATCATATATTGGAGGGTAGCTATGTCAGTGGTTAGTTTTTTGGATAATTATTACTCAGAACTCTCATCTTTTACAAAAAAATTATATTTTTTTCCTTTTTCAGATACACACATTTTTTTTGCTAGCCGCGAAACGAGAGCGCATTCCAAAAAAATCCATCCATTTCTTAAAAATTATCATGGGGCTATGTCAGACGAAAACAAAAAGATAGCATTGCTGGGCCAAAAATATGCGAATAGGGTCACGTTTCTTCTTTTGCCCATTTTACTTCCTTTGACAATTGCAACATTCGCTTTGGCTCTTGCCATTAGTATTGCTGCCTTATTAACGAAACTTATTACCTGTCCCATAGCGGGTTTACTAGATAGCGTTGCGTCACCCTCATTCTAAAGTCAGTTCATTATCGTGTCGCGGGGCTCATCAGGCCATGCGACCTGCATTGATAATTAATTTGCTCAGAAACAATAAACGGGAAGGGATGAACGCCTTCATTTAGGTTCAAGTATCTTTGTGGTTAATCTCGTATTATAATCGCGACAAACATCCATACTGAGGTCATGCACCATGTGGTTTAACAATATCCTTGTCTATCAATATCAAAACAATACGCCTCTAAACTTTGAGGGGGCTTTCGAAGATGAACGCCTAAAACCCTGCCCCCCGCATGCGCGATTTACTTATGGTTGGCTTGCGCCATTTGATCAACAACTTAGCCATGAATTAGCCGGCGGGGCCGTGTTTTGTTTAGGTAAAGAGGAACGTATTCTGCCAAGAAGTGTCATCCAACGACAGGTAACAGAACGCATCAAAGCGCTTGAAACGACGCGCGGATTTGCTGTCAAGCGATCCGAACGATCTCAAATGGCAGAAGACATAGAGTTCGAGTTATTACCGAAAGCATTTTGCCTACAAAAAAAATTATTTGCACTCATCGATACTCAAAATCAATGGCTGTTTATCAATACCGCGAGCGCGACTCAATCTGCACAACTGTTATCATTGTTACGTAAACAATTTCCTGGCATTCAGCTCGAACCGTTGGCATACCCCCCAACCTTAACCCTTCAGTTCACCAACTGGATTCACAATCCCGCTTCTTTGCCTGCCGGGTTTGAATTGGCATCGGATTGTCTCTTAGTCTCGTTGGATGACGAAAAAAGTCGCTTCAATTGCAAAGGGGGTGCTTTACTTGAAATTCAAACGCTCCTGTCGCAGGGTTATCATGCATTAGAAATATCGCTTATTTGGAATGAACGGATTCAATTCACTCTCACAGACACCCTAGGAATAAAACGGTTGAAATGCTTGGATTACTTACAAGACGAAATCCACGCTATTGCGGATATGGATGGCGAAGAACACCAATTAGACGCTAAATTAATGCTCTTATCAGGTGAATTGAAGGGTTTAATCAGTGCTATCCAAAACAAACTCATTAACACTAATGCTCATAGCACTGCTGATGCGTGTGCACTCTAACGGATTGGAATGATGATGAAACGAATCACGCTACTGACTTTCCTTATATCACTTTTACTATTAACTGCTTGTAAACACTGGTGGAAAGGCGCCGAAGATGAAGACGATAGCCCGTTTCAAGGCATGACCGCGCAGCAGATCTATACAGAAGCTCAGGACTATTTTCATAAAAATCTATATTCTGAGGCGATAAAGCGGTACGAAGCGTTAGACACGTTGTATCCTTTTAATGACCATGCAGAAGGAGCTGAGCTCGAGTTGATTTATGCCTACTATAAAAAAGAAGACTACCCCTCTGCTGCGGCCACTGCTGAGCGATTCATCCACTTATATCCACGTTCACCCCGAGTCGATTATGCCTACTATATGAAAGGCTTAGCGAATTTTAACCAAGTTCGCGGTGCATTAGCGAATGTTTTCCCAATGGACAAATCGATTAGAGATCCAGGAACACAATCCCAAGCCTATTCTGATTTTGCAACCCTGGTGCAGAAATTCCCGAATAGTCGTTATAAAGCAAACGCCTTACAGCGCATGCTCTATCTACGTAATATGTTTGCGAATCGTGAGTTACATGCTGCTTACTACTATTATGATCGTAAAATGTATGTTGCGGCAGAAGAACGTGCGAGCTATTTAATCCGTACTTACCCTCAAGCCCCATCGACCAAAGAAGCGTTAGCTGTCGTTTATTATGCAGATTTAGCCTTAGGTCTTAAAGATGCTGCACAAGATGCGCTGGTCGTGTATCAAGCAACCTATCATAAATTTCCAAAAGCCATTCAAGAGCATTCCCAAGAAATATAGCACGTAAGGTAAAATTATTTATTGCGTCTATCGATGCTCTGTTATAAAATCCGCAACGGAGAGATGGCAGAGTGGTCGATTGCGGCGGTCTTGAAAACCGTTGAAGGGTAACCTTCCCAGGGTTCGAATCCCTGTCTCTCCGCCAATTATATTTTGCAACTCATTAAACAAATAAATATTCATTAAATTAATTCTTCCTCAGGCTAACTATCTGCAAAAGTTCAAATTAATTTAATCTCCAGAGAGCAACAATACTATCTAAAGCTTTGAAGAGTTAAAAACTTTGATAATCACAACTTTTTTAATGAATGTCGAATCAGTAGTGTCCAAATTTTTAGGTTACTTGATTGAACGCCCCAATTATTTTACTTACAATCCATTCAAGATCATGATCATCGAGGAGAAATAAATCAAAAACAGCCATCAATCCTATGTTCCGGCGAAATTTTCTCCGATTCCATAAATTTGGCAAGCAGTTTCACCAAATAGTGTGATTATTTTGCATCTAAGGTCATCAAGATTTGTAATCATTGCAAGTGCTGCAGTTCTGATAATGGAAATCCCCTCCATACATTGA
>CANNJG010000171.1 GCA_947504795.1 Legionellaceae bacterium | reverse complement strand
CATCATACGACGTCTTCGCAGTTTGCCCGACAGAGGGTTGCTGAACAACTGTATGCGTATTTTTTCGTCGCTCTTTCATCATACGACCAATCGCAACCACCACTCCGATAAGCAACAAAACATTAAGGATCAAACTCCAATTTGCCTGCATAATTTTTACTCCCACTCGACAATTGACAAGGATTGGTTCACAGTATACTTATTAGACTTTATTGTGCGTAAAAATACCAGAAAAACTTCACGGTAATGTTGTTTTATTTGTAACTCCCCACGTCATCGCGAATGAAGTGAGGGATGACGTGGGGAGTTACTTTTATTTAATAAACGCAAAACGCGCATCAACTATCTTGAACGTTAACTTCCAAGATAGTTGATGCGCGTTAATCGATCATATGAACTTATCTAACTAAACCGCTTTAGGGACATATCCTTTTAGCTGCTGCGCAAACTGCGTCAGCACTTCAAGGCCTGAGTCTTCAGCTTGTTTGCACCATTGCTGCAAGGCTTCAACCAATTCTTTTTGAGAAGCAGCCGTTTTCAGCCAAACATTTTGCAACGATTGTCGATAGGCATAAACAACACGTAACTGATCATAGCGCTCCAACAAGGTTTGCAAGTGTGTGTTGGCACGTGGAGATAAGAGAGTCTCCTGGCTTTTCAGCAATGCACCAGCACTCTGAAATAGTTTCCTGTCACCTTTGTTTTTAACGTTAGCCTGCTTAACATGACTCAGAATTGGGCATACAACACGTTTGTAGTAATCTGACATCACTTGAAAGCGATTGCTGATAACCGCTCTTACCGTTTCCAAATCAACGTGCAATTTGCCTTCTTCACGCGCCAGTTGCGGCGGCAGTTTTTTTACTTTAGCCAAACCAAAGAACGACAAGATACAAATATACATCCAGCCAATATCGAACTCCCACGGTTTAACGGAGAATTTAGCAGAAGAGGCATACGTGTGATGATTATTATGCAGCTCCTCACCACCAATCCAGAAACCCCAAGGAATCAGGTTGGTTGACGCATCAGGACACTCAAAATTACGGTATCCCCAGAAATGTGCAAGCCCGTTTACAACGCCAGCAGCCCAAAAAGGAGACCACATCATTTGAATAGCCCAGATAGAAACACCAGGAATACCAAACAATACGATATTAATGATCAACATTAAACTAACACCCAAGCGTGAGTGTTTAGTATAGACATTACGCTCCATCCAATCATCAGGCGTACCATGGGAATATTTTTCAATGAGTTCTTTGTCTTTTTTTGCTTCACCATACAACTCAGCACCTTGCCACAGGACTTTTTTAATCCCCTCAACAACCGGGCTGTGCGGATCACCTTCAACATCGGTTGCCGCATGATGCTTACGATGAATTGCAACGTATTCCGCCGTAACCATTCCCGTTGTCATCCAAAGCCAAAAACGGAAAAAATGACTAGCCAAAGGATGCAGTGTCAAGGCGCGATGCGTCTGGTGACGATGCAAATAAATCGTTTGAGAAGCAATCGAGATTTGCGTCAACACAACCGTTGCTAATACATATCCCCAGAAAGACAGGTTTAAAACACCGAAAATCATAGCTTACCTCACTTGATGATGAAACAACAAACAAAAATAACACCCATAAAAGCTAAAAAATTACCCAAACATACGCTATAATTACACAACAAGATGCGGATGATATCACATTTTGTTCAATTTGTCTTGCACCCGCCTCCATTATGGCGGATAATTTTCTTAAAATCATCACAAGGTGCCACATGAATGATAAATTACAGCGTGTTTTCGGACAACTACTAATTGCTATTGGACCCTATATTGTGTTGGGAATAGCCGTTTCTTGCATTATCGGGCTGTTTATAATCTCATGGTATCTTATAGTATGGGGCTTGATGATTGGCATCATCCTATGGTTATGTGCTCTGATTAAACGTTCTTTATTCTCAGAAAAACAACCGATTACAAAAACCAAAGGGCGGATCATTGATCATGACAAACAAAAATAAAGTAAAAGCCGGCAAACTGCGAACACTGTGGATCATTGTCATGTCAGCTTTATATACAGTAAATACATGCTCTCGTGCGGCAGTAAGAGGATTATTTGGACGCATCACCCGCGAATGGTGTGATCAATCATTCACTCGATATGTAAAAAAAATTCTTAAACTTGTGGGCGTCAAGTACGAAATATTTAACCCTCATAATGTTCAACCTTTACCCGGACAACGAACAATTGTCATGTGCAATCATAGCAGTCTTTACGATATCCCACTGAGCGGCGTGGCTTGGCCAAGCCATACGCTACGCATGCTCTCCAAAAAAGAATTATCCAGGATCCCTATCATGGGACAAGGCATGGTTGCAGCCGAGTTTCCATTTATCGACCGTCATAATAGACAGCAAGCCCAGAAAGATTTGGACTACGTGAAAGAATTACTGGTTAGCGGGGTTCTCATGTGGATAGCGCCAGAAGGAACCCGTTCTAAAAACGGCAAACTTGCCGCGTTTAAAAAAGGCGGCTTCATTACAGCAATCCAGACTGGGGCTGTGATTATTCCAATGGGCATACGCGGTGCGAATAATATTTTGCCAGCACGTACACGTCAATTCAACCTGAATGAGCACGTTGAAATTCATATTGGTGATCCGATTGATGCCTCGAAGTTTACGCTGGCCAATAAAGAAGAGTTGATTGATCTGGTTCATCAAGAAATGAAGACCTTAGTTGGCGAGGCATAGATACATTTTATGCCTCGGTCGAATGATCCTAGCTGCGGCTCGGATGCACTCGCAAGGCCTCCACAACAACGCCCGGCACAAAACCCGACACATCACCACCTAATGTAGCAATCTCACGCACCAATGTTGATGAGATAAACATGCAATCTTCAGAGGGGGTTAAAAACATCGTTTCAACATTTTTTGATAATTTACGATTCATGCCTGCCAGTTGAAATTCATATTCAAAATCAGATACAGCCCGCAATCCCCGAAGTATGATTGAGGCGCCCTGCTCATGCACAAAATTAACCAACAAATTATCAAATCCGACCACAGTAACGCCTGGTAAATGTTTAACCGCCTCT
>CANNJG010000170.1 GCA_947504795.1 Legionellaceae bacterium | reverse complement strand
GGCGTTGAAATGGTGATGCCAGGTGATAACGTCAAATTGGTTATCCAACTGCATGCACCGATTGCGATGGATGAAGGATTGCGTTTCGCGATTCGTGAGGGTGGTCGTACCGTTGGTGCGGGCGTTGTTGCAAAAATAATAAAATAAAAAATTACGAGCGCAGCGAGCAGTAAATTGCTGCCTGCGCTCTAATAGTTAGGCCAGTAGCTCAATTGGCAGAGCGGCGGTCTCCAAAACCGCAGGTTGGGGGTTCGATTCCCTCCTGGCCTGCCAACTACACATAATTTGGACACGATCCTGAGATGCAAAATTCACGTATAGGACCAAAAGATGTTGTACTATGGTTGGGCGTTTCTGTATTAACAGTAGCGGCTTTTATAGGAACATACTCTTTTCAATTTACAACACCCATCATTGCCTTGATCTGGATAGGCTGGATTGTTAGCGCGTTTGGAGTGGCGTTTTTTACACAGCAAGGGCAGACCGTGGCTGCTTTTGCGAAAGAAGCAAAACTTGAGTTAGAGAAAGTTGTTTGGCCGAGTCGTCAAGAAACAACACAGACGACATTCATCGTCATGACGATGGTAACGGTCGCAGGTTTTGTTCTGTGGGGGATAGATTCCTGTATGATGTGGGCTATCGGGAAATTAACACATTTGAGTTGATATGAGCGTGGAAGAACAAAAGACGAAACAGTGGTATGTGGTTCATGCCTTTTCAGGGCATGAAGGGTCTGTCATGCGCGAGATTACTGCGCGTGCTGGACATTATAAATTAACAGAACTGATCGGTGAAGTTGTCGTTCCGGCTGAAGAAGTAGTAGAAATGAAGGCGGGTCAAAAAAGAAAATCTATTCGTAAATTCTTTCCGGGTTATGTTTTAGTGAACATGGTGATGAACGATGAAACCTGGCATATGGTCCGGGCGATTCCGAATGTTCTTGGTTTTATCGGTGGTACGAGTCAAACACCTACACCGATATCCGACAAAGAAGCCCTGGCCATTATGCGCCGAGTTGAAGATGGCGCGACCAAACCTAGACCTAAAACTTTGTTTGAACCTGGCGAAGTAATTCGTATTAAAGACGGTCCTTTTGTCGACTTTAACGGTGTTGTTGAAGAAGTGAATTACGAAAAAAACCGCTTACGTGTTGCTGTTTTGATATTCGGACGCTCAACACCAGTTGAGTTAGAGTTTGGACAGGTTGAAAAAACTTAAAACTAATGCGATAATGCGCATTCGATTGTTATGGCTACTACGTTAAATATTCATCTTGCAAGCATTTGATTATAGAAACCCGGGGAGCTGATGTATTTTACTGCACGGCGCTATACCCACTGAGGAGCACTTATGGCTAAAAAAGTAGACGCGTACGTTAAGTTACAGATTCAAGCTGGGAAAGCTAATCCTAGCCCACCTGTCGGTCCGGCCCTAGGGCAACGAGGTGTTAATATCATGGAGTTCTGCAAAGCCTTCAATGCGGCAACCCAGCATTTAGAAACAGGATTGCCTACACCCGTTGTGATTACTGTGTATTCGGATCGCAGCTTCACCTTTATCATAAAGACACCCCCTGCTTCCGTGTTGCTGATGAAAGCAGCGGGTTTGAAGAGTGGCAGTGCGACACCCAATACTAAGAAAGTTGCGACCCTTCGCAAAGCTCAACTCGAAGAGATTGCCAAACTAAAAGAGCCAGACTTGACAGCTGCGAGCCTAGACGCTGCAGTTAGAACGATTGCTGGGACTGCTCGTAGTATGGGCATTGACGTTGAAGACTTAGAGTAAGGGGCGACACAAAATGGTAGCGTTGACAAAAAAACAAACGAATATTCGCAAAGCGGTAACGGGACAGCAAACATATGCCGCGAAGGAAGCCATCGCGTTATTGAAACAATTTGCGAGCACTAAATTTAATGAATCAGTAGATGTAGCGATTAATCTCGGTATTGATCCCAAGAAGACCGAACAAGCGTTACGCTTATCTTCTAAATTACCGAAAGGAACCGGAAAAGTGGTTCGTGTTGCGGTTTTTGCACAAGGTGACAACGCAGCGAAAGCGAAGGCAGCCGGGGCGGATCTCGTCGGTTTTGAAGATCTGGCTGAACAAATTAAAAGTGGCGTGATCGATTTTGATGTTGTTATTGCAACACCTGACGCGATGCGGATTGTTGGGCAGTTGGGTCAAGTACTGGGACCTCGAGGCTTAATGCCTAATCCTAAGGTTGGAACCGTAACGATGAATGTTGAGGCAGCTGTTAATGACGTAAAGTCAGGACAGGTGCGTTACCGTACTGACAAAAATGGGATTGTACACTGCGCTGTTGGTAAGCTGGATTTTAAAGCTGAAGATTTGATTGAGAATCTTTCGGCATTACTGATGGATATCAAAAGAGCCAAGCCTGCCACATCAAAGGGTGTTTACATAAAAAAAATCACCCTTTCATCGACAATGGGCCCTGGAATAGTTATTGACGCCACGTCAATTTCCGGGTAGAATTATTACCCATTTGAAAATGTGATCCCAATCAATACGGATGACGATGCTTTTTTACTTATTCACGGCGTAGACTTCGGTTTATTGCCGTCGAAGACCGTAGGGGCGAAAGCTTAATATCAGGATTAACACGAGTTCAAACCGTATTAATCAAGGATCCTACGCAGACGGTGAACCGACTCCGAATTCATTCTGAGACGGCCACCATAACTGTCAAATCCTTGTGATTTGTACAATTGAGGAGGTCAGTAACGTGACGTTAAACATAGCTGCGAAAAAAGCGGTTGTTGAAGAAGTGGGGAATGCTGCTTCCAAAGCGATTTCTGCGGTAGTTGCTGATTACCGAGGCTTAACGGTGAATCAAATGACACATCTACGAGCAGAAGCGCGCAAAGCAGGCGTGTATTTACGCGTAGTGCCAAACAATTTGGCACGTCGTGCATTTGAGAAAACAGACTTTTCTTGTCTATGTGACAGCTTAGTGGGACCCTTGTTTGTTGCTTTGTCAACAGAAGCGCCCAGTGATGCTGCTCGCTTGTTGAAGGAATTTTCAAAAACATTTGAAAAACTAGAAGTTAAAGCGATTGCTCTCAGTGGTAAGGTATACGGTGCTGAGCACCTAGACT
>CANNJG010000169.1 GCA_947504795.1 Legionellaceae bacterium | reverse complement strand
TAACGTCCCTGCCTCGCCGCAGTGAGTGGGTATTCAGTAGCCCTGCCGCCGCATCTGGTCGCCTTGCTGACCCACGTATCGCTCACAATCAAGCATGTTCTGTTGCTGGGCTGATCATGACCTTACACGGATTACGTCGTAGTTTCGCATCATTAACCGAGTGGATTGAAATGCCATCTGGTATTGCCGCACAAATACAGGGGCACGCTCCGCAAGGAGTTCGCGAGCAAAATTACATTCGTCGCCCATTGGATCTCTTACGTAAATGGCATATCAAAATTGAAGCGTGGATATTGAACGAAGCCGGAATTAATTTTGTACCGAAGAAAACTAGTTTACGTGTTGTGAAGTAACATTTTTACACATTAATATTCTAAAAGAGGTTATATGACATCGATACCTAAACCCATTCCATATCTAAGACTCTATCTTTATGCGAGTGCTGCTGATGATATTGCGAAAGAATATGGATTGGATGAAGGTGCGCGAACTGCATTACTACTCGAGATGACAGGAGCAATCAGAACAGGTAAGTTACAAGCTAGGAATCCCCTTACTGGCGGCCCTGGGTCAACGAAAGATTCGTTGTTTCATGTCACAATTCAAGACGTCAATATTTGGCTAAAAGTGAGTGGATATCCATATCTCTGGAATGCCGAGGTTGCAAATCCAAGCACAATCACCGGTGTGTCAAGCAGCGCACAAACAACTGATGTTTTTCGCAAAATGAAGAACCTCACTGCTGATAAGTTAAGTATCACCTTCGTGGGAGACAAACCTGTCTCTGGGATGGGTAACACTATGCTAGAAATATCCGCGATGGGCAAGGCAAGGCGTGTGCCGCTTGCTGAGTTAGATTTAGTGGACCGACGCAGGGGTTCTTTGAACTGTCAAGGCACTATTCTGTTAGGCATGACGGAGAAAAGTAAGTTGAAAAACTTGCCAAAAAACTCAAAAAGAATACAGCGGCTACGGGATGTGTTTAGAAACCACTTAGGAATAAAATCTGACCCGTTTGCTCCCTATAATAAACACGACGGGTGGAAGCCTATTTTTAGGTTAGAGAACAAACTCGGCGCTAAAGATGAACGCGCTAGGCGGGAAGGTGAATTTAAAACAGAGTCCTGGGAACAGAGGAATGAGTTAGGAGAAAAGGTTTCAGCCTATCATGAATCCAATGACATGGATGAAAATGACGAAGCCAGTGATTGGATAAAAGAGAGAGAAGGTCAACTGTAGTAACAACCCCCAATGACAATTCGGCATTTGTCATGACAATCGAAAAGAGGGTCTTTTAGCGCCCAGACTCGCTTACAGGGCCACAAAATGACATGTCATGTATAGAGGTATGCAGCGGTAATGTGCATTAACCTATGCGGAGGTAGCATGACATATCAAAATAGAAATTTCACAGCACTAATAGAAGAAATTCGCTCAGTAATCCCCACCGATAATGCCGCTTTTCATTTAAATCGAAAGAGCCAGACGCTTCGAGCTTGGGCTTGTTTAGAAAATGGCCCAATCAAACCTGTGCGTATTAATGGGCGACTTGCGTGGTCTGTCAATGAAATACGAGTGCTGGTGAAGGGGGGTAAATAATCATGAACTATCAAAACGATTGCATTTATACCCCTGACGCAGCATACCGTGCGACGCTATCTAAAGATGATTTAAGCTTAATTGAAGGTCTGGATTTTTACGAAAAGTGGCAAGACAGTAAGAAACATGTAACGGTAGGCTTTTCAGAGTTTACTAATCTAACTGATACCAAGGGAATAGAGAGGCAATTTTGCTGGCGCGACTTTATCGATGATGTGATTGGTTCTGGCCATACAGTTTTACCCATCAAAAGTGGCAAGCTAATTGGGGGATATTGGCTCAAAGAGCATGCAACGCGCGCGAATACAAACGTGGAAGCAGTTTATTTATTTATTTGTGATATTGATAGCAAACCTGGTCAGCCACCGCCACACACTCTAGATGTGATGAAAACTAGATTCACTCCTCAAGCATCTGGCATCTACGGGTGCAAGGTATTAGGTTATACAACCTACAGTCATTCATTGCAGTATCCGCGTTATAGGCTCATTTTTCCAATAGCAAGAGCGGTAGCTCCAAGTGAGTATGCGGCCCTTTGGCAAGGCTTTAATCAGGCTTTAGGGGGCATCCTAGACCCGGCGACCAAAGACATCTCACGCATACACTACTTACCTTCTTGCCCAGCAGAGAGTTTAACTATTGCCGATTGGTTTACTGCAAACGATGCCGGTCATTTACCGATGATAAACCCAGAGCCTTTGATTATAGCCGGCATTGGTTTGACACCTAAGCCAAAACCACTTAAATCTCTTTTCTGCACAACCCCTGAAACGCGGCGTGAAATAGCTAGAGTACAGGAAATGTTAGATCACATATCGGCTGATTGTTCTTATGACGTGTATAGGGACGTGGTGTGGAGTGTTTCAAGTACTGGCTGGCTTTGTGCTGAAAAATTAGCTGAGGAATGGTGTAAAAAAGCCCCAGATAAATTTGATGAGACTAATTTTATCAGCGTGATTAATAGTTATAACCCAAATTTAGCAAATCCGATCACTTTGCGTACGCTCACCTTCATGGCGAAACAAGGGGGTTGGAATGGCTAATATGCTAAATTTACAAAAGCAGCCAACAGCCCTCGCCACAATACAAGCCAGGTTTGCTCTCTTAGACCTAGCAAATGAAATTAGGGTTATTGATTTACAGCAGGTGACTGATGTGATGTCCGGGAAACGCAATGAGATAAGTTTTTATAGGCGCGCAGAAGGCTTGATAGTGATTAGTCGAGAACTTGAAAATTTGCCGTTTCCAGTGAAGGCGTCTGAAGAATTTAAAAACTTCTTAGTAAATCCTAACACTCATCTGTATAACGCCATTGCATTTAGTCCATTACCAACGCCAGACACGACCCTGAATTACTGGATATCACCTTCAATAAAACCTAAACAAGGTGATTGGATTGTCCTCCGAGAGTTTTTAAATACAGTCATTTGCAATAACAATGTCGCTTTGTTGGATTATCTAATTTACTACTTAGCACATATGTTGCAACGGCCGGAGGATAAGCCAGGGATTATGATTGTGCTCTTATCGG
>CANNJG010000168.1 GCA_947504795.1 Legionellaceae bacterium | reverse complement strand
TCAGGTGCAACCCGAGCAGTTATTTGTGGCTATTCGTGGTGAACGTTTTGATGGACATGATTTTATTTCGGACGTTGCTCATTTAGGTGCTGCAGCGGTGATATGTGAACATCCTGTACCCAATGTTGCTATTCCTCAGCTTGTGGTGCCCTCGACAGTGAATGCATTGGCGGCCATCGCCACCTGGTATCGACAACAGTTTACGTGTCCGATTATTGCGGTAACTGGGTCGAATGGTAAAACGACAGTAAAAGAAATGATTGCGCATATTTTACCATCCCCCGCTTTTGCAACCCAAGGTAATTTCAATAATCATATTGGCGCACCTTTGTCGGTACTAAACCTGCATGCTGAACACCGTTATGCTGTTTTTGAGTTGGGTGCTAACCATGTGGGTGAAATTGCGCATACGGTCGCTATCGTTCAACCCCAAGTCGCTTTAATCAATAATATCGGGCCTGCACATATCGAAGGATTTGGAAGTATTGATGGCGTTGCCCGCGCAAAAGGTGAAATTTATCAGGGATTACCTGCAGACGGCACCCTGGTCATTAACGATGATGATGCCTATGCACACTTTTGGGATGATAAAGTAACAGAACAGCGCACCGCGCTGCGTTTTTCGATGATGTATCCAGCATCAGTGTATGCTGAGGACATTTTGTTACTCCAAAATGGTAATGCTGAATTTCAGTTAGTGCTGCCCTCGGGACAAGCTAGGGTCCAGCTTAAAGTGCCTGGCATTCATCAGGTGAGTAATGCTTTAGCTGCTGCTGCTTGTTGTTATGTAGTGGGGATCCCTTTAGCAAGAATCGTCGAAGGCTTAGAAGCGTTTAATGGCGTATCCGGACGTATGACAATTCATACCGGCAAACAACAAGCGACGATTATTGATGATACGTATAATGCTAACCTACGCTCCACACTGACGGCAGTAGAGGTATTGGCCAAACGACCAGGTACGCGCATTTTGGTGCTCGGTGATATGGCTGAATTAGGCGATTATGGCGAACGTCACCATGAAGAAATAGGGTTAGCTGCACGAGAGCAAGGTATTGATTGGTTAATGACTTATGGTACCCTTAGCGCCAAATCGACCCAAACGTTTGGTGTCAATGGCCAGCACTACGACTCTCAACAAGCATTGGCACACGATTTGTTGCTGCGATTGGATGCCAAAACAACCGTGTTGGTGAAAGGATCTCGTTCGGCTGCTATGGAACATATTGTGCATCAGCTTATTTGAAGGAACCGCAACCATGCTCTATTGGTTAACACAGTTATTACAAAGTCAATATCACGCGTTTCGTGTATTTCAATATTTGACATTTCGTTCTATTTTAGCCGCACTGACGGCGTTAATGGTCGGGTTATTTTGCGGCCCGATTACGATTCGTTGGCTTAAAGGATTACAGATTGGCCAAATGATTCGAGATGATGGTCCCCAAACTCATTTGTCTAAAGCGGGAACACCCACGATGGGCGGTGTGCTTATTTTAATAGCCATTACCGCAAGTACGCTATTATGGGGAGATTTGCGCCAGCCCAGTTTGTGGATTGTGTTACTGGTCACCTTGAGTTGTGGTCTAGTCGGTTACGTCGATGATTATCGCAAATTAGTGTTAAAAAATAGTAAAGGATTACCCGGACGTTGGAAGTATTTTTGGCAATCTGTTATTGCCATTGTGGTCTTAGTTTACATTGGAGCCAGCGGGAGTATTCCCTGGCATTCGGATCTAGCTATTCCTTTCTTTAAATCATTATTTATACCCTTAGGTGCATTTTTCCCAGTGTTTGCTTATGTCGTGATTGTAGGATCGAGTAATGCTGTCAATTTAACCGATGGGTTGGATGGCCTGGCAATCGTGCCGATAGTTATGGTTGCTGGCGCATTGGGTATTTTTGCGTATGCGACGAGCAACGCAGTTTATGCGCATTATCTGGGCATGTATTTTATTCAAAATGTCGGAGAAATTACGATTTTTTGTTCTGCTATGGTTGGGGCTGGATTAGGGTTTCTTTGGTATAACAGTTATCCAGCTCAAATTTTTATGGGTGACGTTGGATCCTTATCCTTAGGCGCTGCACTGGGCACTATTGCGCTTCTGATTCGTCAAGAATTAGTTTTGATGATTATGGGCGGATTATTTGTGATTGAAACAGTTTCAGTCATTCTGCAAGTTGGTTATTTTAAATTGACGCGAGGTAAACGCTTATTTCGCATGGCGCCCTTACACCACCATTTTGAATTAAAAGGATGGTCAGAACCGAAAGTGATTGTGCGATTTTGGATTATAACAGTGGTGTTCGTATTATGCGGTCTTGCCACGTTGAAATTGAGATAGAGGGCTTATGGATACCGGACATTATTTAGTAGTCGGCTTGGGTAAAACAGGCCAATCCATTGCTCGATATTTACAAAAATGTGGTGCGAGTTTTGTGGTGTTTGATACACGTGTGACGACCGATGCACTCGAGCCGTTTCGCGAAGAGTTCCCTAAAACCACGATATTTTTAGGTGACTTACCTGAGGCAGAATTACAAAAAGCGGTGGCTGTGATTACGAGCCCAGGTGTGCCGCTCGATGGGCGTTGTCTTCAGCGCGCGAAACAACTTGGAATCCCTATATACGGCGATATCGAATGTGTAGCGCGTGCGGTCTCGGCACCGATGGTAACGATTACGGGCACGAATGGTAAGTCGACGGTTACCACATTGGTGGGATTGATGCTGCAAGCGTCTGGACTCGATACAGCTGTTGCCGGGAATATTGGGACGCCAGTACTCGATGTATTGGCTGAAAATAAGCCCTATGATGCCTGGGTCTTGGAGTTATCTAGTTTTCAATTGGATTTGACGGAGTCACTGCGATCGTTTGCTGCGACCATCTTGAATATTACCCCGGATCATTTAGATAGACATCATACGATGCACGACTATATTCAAGTTAAACAACGTATTTACCGAGGCGCAAATTATTTGCTTTATAATCGTGATGATCCCCTCACTAAGCCGCAACATGGTCAAGCACCACAGATAATGACGAGTTTTGGTTTAGATAAACCCGAGGAAGGCCATTGGGGTATTCTGACACGCGCAGCCGGCACATTTCTTATGAATGGTCAAACCGAGATTATGAATGTAGAGGATATGC
>CANNJG010000167.1 GCA_947504795.1 Legionellaceae bacterium | reverse complement strand
TATTTTTTCAACGCAAGATCATGCCGCTGCTGCTATTGCTGCAATGGGTATTCCTGTTTTTGCTTGGAAAGGTGAATCAGAGGAAGAATATTGGTGGTGTGTTAAACAAACCCTCAGTGGTCCAGATGGTTGGCAGCCTAATTTATTGCTTGATGATGGCGGTGATCTCACACAAATTATTCATCAAGACTATCCTGAAATGCTGGACGCAATTAAAGGCGTTTCTGAAGAGACCACCACAGGCGTCGCCAGACTATATGAAATGGCTAAACGCGGCGAATTAAAAATGCCTGCGATTAATGTCAATGATGCCGTAACAAAATCAAAATTTGATAACCTTTATGGTTGCCGTGAATCATTATTAGATGGACTGAAACGTGCAACAGACGTGATGATCGCTGGTAAAGTTGCCCTGATTTTAGGTTATGGTGATGTGGGTAAGGGTTGTGCGCAAGCATTACGTGGTCAAGGTGCCACGGTCTATATTGCTGAAATTGATCCGATTTGTGCGCTGCAAGCAGCCATGGAAGGATACCGTGTTGTAACGTTGGATGATGTGGCTGAACAAGTTGATATCGTTGTAACGGCTACTGGTAACTCGCACGTTGTGACGCGCGACCATGTGGCACGCATGAGAAACCAAGCCATTCTTTGCAACATTGGTCATTTTGATTCTGAAATTGATATTCAAGGCTTGCGTCAATATGAATGGGAAAATATCAAACCTCAAGTCGACCACGTCATTTTCCCAGATGGTAAACGCGTTATCGTACTGGCTGAAGGTCGTTTGGTTAATTTAGGTTGTGCTACAGGCCATCCTAGTTTTGTGATGTCTGCTTCTTTTACCAACCAGGTTTTGGCACAAATCGAATTGTTCCAACGTGCAGAAAACTATGCAAATCAAGTGTATGTACTGCCTAAACATCTAGATGAAAAAGTAGCTCGATTGCATTTGGCCCGTATCGGCGCGAAGCTGACTCAATTGACCTCAGAACAAGCTGAGTATATCGGCGTGCCTGAGAATGGACCTTATAAGCCTGAAAATTATCGGTATTAATTGAGCCTGAACAAGTGAAGTGCAACCCTCTCAGTGTTGCACTTCACTTGTGAATATGCGGATCGTAACGAGGGGGTTGAATATTCGCATAATGTGCCACCTGCTAAAATGGTAAATTGCTTCCTTTACCCCCGCGTTACCCCCGAAAAATTGCCAGCAATTCCTTCGCTGGCACTCGATGTTCCGCATTACAACTAATCTTTCGACTAACAGTGAAGGATTGTATTTTTGCCCCACGGTATTGCTCACGAGTAAACTCAGTATCATGATTTGAAATGATCACCGTTATTCCCCGTGTAGCACTGTCCAGAGCCAACTCAGCCAAGATAATCTGCTCCTGTTCGCCAAATTTTGTGTTGGTGTATGCTGAAAAATTTGTTTTTTGTACCAAGGGGGCATAGGGTGGATCGCAATAAATTAAATCTCCGGGTTTAGCGAGGCTAAATGTTTGGCGAAAGTCAGCATGAATAAAAGTGGCCTGTTGGCTTTTATTATAAAAATAACGCATTTCTGCTTCAGGAAAATAAGGCTTGCTGTAACGACCAAACGGAACATTATAGCCACCTTTAAGATTGTAACGACAAAGGCCGTTATAGCCGTGTCGATTTAGATATAAAAACAAGGCTGCTCGTTCACGCGTTCCGGTACACATGTTGAATTGATTGCGCAGTTCATAATAGCATTCAGATACATTATTTTTTGGACAGAAGAATGCTTTGCAATAGACGATAAACGATTCTTTTTCAGTTTTTAGATGGTCAAACAAAGAGATTAAATCATTGTTTTCTTCAGCCAATAAATAATCTGCATAATCGGTATTATTAAATATCGCCCCAGAACCCGTAAAGGGTTCGATCAGGCGATTGGCTGCTGGGAAGTGGCCCAGCAGGCGGTTAAGGCAGGTATATTTATTTCCTGCCCATTTCAAAAAAGGTCTGATAGTGAAATTCCAAAGTGATGTTTATGCCGGAGATTATCGCTTAAGTTACTAAAAAAAACCAGTGAGTTTCTAAGTGGTGGCTGCGATGTAAAGCAGAACTAGCGCGATCATTCCGACGGTAGCTAAACTATATTTTCCGCCGCGCACCAAAATCATGCCCGTTCCATCATCTTTTTCTCGTCCACGCCAAGCCATAATCACCGGTAATAAAAGTAATAAAACAACACAGCAAACACCGGCATAACTTAATGCTTGAAGATAAATGCCTGGGTTGATTAAGACTACAGCGAGTGGAGGCAAAAATGTGAGCGCCAAGGTGGACTTGCCTTGAGAACCATTTTTTCTCAAGTTCAATCCATCGGCTAAGAAATCAAATAAGCCCAATGAGACACCGAGAAACGCTGTAAGCATGCAGATTGAGGTGAAAAAGCTAAAAAATCCGGTAATCCATTCATTGTGCACAGCAAAGCTGATGGTCTCTGTTAAGCCGCTAGTCGCATGATCGCTGTCCATCAAGGCAAGCAGTCCTTTGACACCATCACGCTCTACAACGCCCATAATAACGGCGTTCCAGACAATATAACAAATTAGGGGTATGAACGAGCCCCATACAATAACGCGGCGCAAGGCTTGAATATCGTCATTAAAATACTCACGCAAGCTAGGTACTATCGTTGCGAAACCAAAAGAGGTTACCAAAATCATGAGGCTTCCTGTGATGGATTTTATAGAGCCACCATTTAATTTTTGTAAATCAATATAAGGGGTGATAATAATAACCAACAACAGGTATATCCCAAGTTTGCCAAACATCAAGACCCGATTAACATAGTCCACAGCACGAATGCCGCCATAAATTATAAAGCTGAATGCGAGAGTAAATACCATGGACGTGAGCCAATCGGGTATATCAATATGCGTTGAATGCAAAAGACTGGTGAATACATCAGTGCCACCAGAAATGTAGCCAGCAAGCAGGGAGTAGAGTAACAGCAAATAAGTTATCCAGGCGATGATTTGACCGGGGAGCCCTAACGTTGATTTAGCCATGGAGATCATGTTGCTGCCAGCAGGTAGGCGCAGATTGACTTCAAGAACCAACAACGCACCCACGGTCATGATTAACCAGCAGGCAAACAGAAAAAAAATAGAATGGG
>CANNJG010000166.1 GCA_947504795.1 Legionellaceae bacterium | reverse complement strand
TGGAAAAACAATGTAGCAGGCGACGTGCTGGAAGAGGTGCTGGATAACCCCTCCTCGTTCAGACTTTGAAAAAGCCTAGCAGGTAACTACTGGGGCGTGTTTACAATTCATCCCCGACGCCTACGTGCCGCGGCTTGTCCGCGGCATCCAGACGATCTAAATCAACGACAAATATCTTCATATAGATCACGCCAATCTGGGTTTAGGGTCTCAATTAAATTTAATTTCCACTGTCGGCACCAATTTTTGAACCGTTTTTCACGTCGAGCAGCCTCAATATATGTCGCATGGATTTCATAGTAGACCAATATATGCACATTGTACTTAGCCGTAAATCCTGGAATCATTTTATTTTTGTGTTCCCATGTTCGTTTAATTAAATCAGACGTTGAACCAGCATACAGAGTGCCATTACGGCCACTTGCCATAATATAAGCGTAAAATGATTTCATCTCTCTTCCTTGTCAGAGTATTGGACTCAACGCGATGATATCACTTAAATTTTGCTGATTACATAGGGAGCCAAATGTATGAGCATGCCATCGCAAGCATAGATGCGTAGTTTCGCTTCAATTTATCATACCTTGTGGCAATGGCTCGAAAATGTTTAAGTCGTGCAAATACATTTTCCACTAAATGCCTATATTTATACAAACACCAATCTATATCACTATTTCCTGTCTTTGAATTCTTTTTTCTCGGAATAAGCGGTGTAGCTCCGGTTTCTCGAATTAAC
This sequence comes from Legionellaceae bacterium, assembly GCA_947504795.1. Taxonomy (GTDB): domain Bacteria; phylum Pseudomonadota; class Gammaproteobacteria; order Legionellales; family Legionellaceae. The sequence continues at coordinate 2,421 of CANNJG010000166.1, read as the reverse complement.
GCCCTAATTTCTTCACTGTCATAGCCTTTATCTGCAATCATATAATCCGTCACAGGAAGCCGCGCAATCAGTGTTGGTGCGGCTTTACTGTCATGCACTTCACCACCAGTTAAATAAAATTCGATTGGAAGACCATATGCATCAACGGCCATATGAATTTTTGTTGTATTCCCGCCAACAGATTTTCCGATGGCCTGATTTTCTTCTCTGGCAGCACCTGAGCTATGTTGATGCGCTCTAACGACGCTCCCATCAATAAACTCCCATTCTAAGTCAGGATCTTGTACGAGATCTTGAAAAATCCTCATCAACTTGTCTTTTGAAGACCAACGATTGAATTGCTGATAAATAGAATGCCAGAATCCAAATTCTACAGGTAGGTCACGCCAAGGGCAGCCAACGCGCATGCGGTATAACATTGCTTCAACCATCATACGAAGATTAGGCTTGTTATAAATCTGATGCTGTAGCATGATCTCCTTTAGCTTTGACCACAGCTCATCATTGAGCATCAGTCTAGCCATTGCAAACTCGTTTTATATTTGACGTTAGAATCGTTATATTACGAGTTTGTTCTTATTTATCAATTGAATGAGCAATTAAATTGGCTCAGTTGTAATTTGACCATCTCCTGGATGCCGCGGACAAGCCGCGGCACGTAGGCGTCGGGGATGAATTGTAAACAGGCCCTAATAGGCCTGTCGCATATCCTATATTATTAGGTCATTACATAGTATAATAGTTGTGACGTGGTCAAGCAATTTGTTACAACCCAGTTAAGCCACTTTTTTTAACTCCAGCATTTGCGTTTCAAATTGATTCGGATTTTTATATCCAAGAAATGAATGCAGTCGATAGCTGTTATAAAACATCGTAATATAATTCAAAATATCTTGTTGTGCCCCATGTCTTGACTGATAGTGCCGCCATTGAACACGTTCTTGTTTTAAACTGCCAAAGAAGCTTTCAGCTACGGCATTGTCCCAACAATTACCCTTTCGACTCATGCTACCAATGTACCCATGAATTTTTAGTAGCCGACGATAAATATCACTTGCGTACTGGACCCCTCGATCGGAATGAACGATTAGCCCTGGTTTCGGCCGACGTTGCCAAATTGCCATCGTTAAAGCATCACAGACTAATGATGCTTTCATCCGTGAGCTCATGCTCCAACCAACAACTTTTCTGGAAAATAAATCGATAACAACAGCCAGATATAGCCAACCTTCCTGTGTCCAGATATAGGTAATATCGCCAACATATGCCTGATCTGGCCCATTAGTAACAAACTGCCTATTCAGTACATTTTCAAAAACAGGTTTCTTGTGATTACTATCTGTTGTCACCTTATATTTTTTTCGATAGCGAGCTTGTACGCCTGCTTCTCGCATTAATTTTTTTGCTTTATTTATACCCACGGGATAGCCCAATGCACCTAAAGCATTTTTCATACGGCGACTGCCATAGGTGTAACCGCTGTCATCAGCGATTCTTTTGACCCATTCCAACATTTCTTGATGCAGAGGATCTTCTGGTTTATTTCGACTACGCTTGTGATAACTGTAATAACCACTACGTGTAACGCCCAAAAGTCGACACATTACGTCGACAGGCCAGGTCTTCTTGTGCTGGGCAGTAAACAAATATTTTACTTTGTTTCCTTGGCAAAGAAGACCGTCGCTTTTTTTAGGATTTCTTTCTCCATTTTTAAGCGTTTATTTTCTTCCCGCAAGCGACGAATTTCCAACTGATCTGGAGTTAACTTCCCATTACCTCTGAATGCCTGGCCATCATCATCTTGATGCTCTTTTATCCAACGACCCAAGGCATTGGGATCAACTGACAAGCTTCTTGCTGCTTCTGCTCGGCTATATCCTTGTTCAATTACTAGCGCAATGGCATCCAGCTTAAATTCTTTTGAATATTTTTTTCTTTCTCTCATTACATTTTCTCCAGTTAAGGCAATTATCTCTTAACTGGGGTGATCAAATCTATTAAACCACGTCAAACCTTTGTTTGAGAGTATGCTCAATCGCCGTGTATTGACCATGCACCAATCAGAGCCACTCGAGGCTTAAGGCGCTTTTACTCCCGCTAAATAATCTCTATCTTGATCTAAAACTCAGCGCACCTATCGAGCTTGGTCATTGTAGAAAAAACATTACAAAGATCTATTGTGGTTAGTAGGTAATTATGCGCTGAACCGCTTAAAACCACGGCTAAGCATTGAAATTAAATATTTTTGATATAAAATTACCAGAAAAATCCAACTTGGAGAAGTTAGTATTGGAAACATTAAGGCATTTATTTAGGATACCTACTATTATTGCGATCACCGCTTTGTTAATACTTATAAGACATCGATTATCACTCCCACCAAATACTCACGATCTGCTAGCACCAGCTATGGAAATATTT
>CANNJG010000165.1 GCA_947504795.1 Legionellaceae bacterium | reverse complement strand
TTGTTTTATATGGATTGAACTACAAAGATGAGGCCAACTCAGCAAAACAATGGCTCGCTGAATGGGGTAATCCATATCGCGCGATTGGTCAGGATAGACAGGGGCAATTGGCGATAGAACTTGGGGTATATGGTGCGCCAGAAACGTATTTAATCGATGCGCAGGGCGTGATCCAATACCGATATCCAGGCATATTGACCGCAGAGGTTTGGCAAAAAGAATTTGTACCCAGGTTAGCGGTATGAAAAGAGAGTATCCTGTGCGCAGCCAAAATTTAGCTTATTTCCTTTCAGCCATCATGCGCATGGCGTTACTTACTCACAAAAGACGATTCAAACTCTGGTCGCGTCCGCTTTATGTCGCGCTGTTGTTATGTTGGATGGTTACGTCGAGTTGGGCGACTGATGCGCGTTATCCTTTCGAGAGTCTCAAACAACAAGCACAGTTTCAATCTTTATTGCATGATTTACGGTGTCCAGTATGTCAGAATCAAGATTTGGCGGACTCGAATGCCGGGGTCGCTTCTGATTTACGCCAAGAAGTGTATCGACGCGTGGTGGCGCATCAGAGTGATTACGAGATTATTCATTATTTGACTGCCCGTTATGGTGACTATATCCTTATGACGCCTCCTCTGGAGATTACCACGGTCATTTTATGGTTTGGTCCCCTGGTTTTGTTAGGGATAGGGTTGTTGTTTTTTGTAAAAAAATGCATTCGTAGGCGGCGATATGAGTGATTGGCAATTGGGTGTAGGGATGATGGTGCTGACAGCGCTCGCTGTCAGTTTTGCGGTTCGCCCATGGCATAAACAGGGTTATGCGCTTTGGGGTATGGTGCCTTTGATACTGGCCTGCGCAGGGTTAATGTATGGTTTATGGGGGGCATGGCCAGCCTGGCGTTCCCACCAGCAACACACGCGACAACATGCGCGTGTTCAGGATGTGTTAAAGACGCTGAAAGGGCCGGATAGTTTGATTCAACGCTTGCAAACCCATCTTGAAGTGCAACCAAACTCCGCACGGGGTTGGTATTTATTAGGACGATTGTACGCAAGCCGGCAACGTTGGGAGGATGCTTTGCAAGCGTTAGAACATGCGTATAAGCTCAAGCCGCAAGATGAGCTCATAGCAGTTAATTACGCACAGAGCTTATTTAGCAGTCAACGCGATGCGGATCAGATGACCGCTAGACACGTTTTATCTGCTGTTTTGAAACAAAATCCGAATCAGGCCGATGCGTTGGCCATGTTGGCAATGGATGCACAGCATCGACATGCCTATAAGGAAGCTATGGCTTATTGGGAACAGTTGTTGAACTCAGTACCGCCTTATTCGAAAGAGGCAGACGCTGTACGAAAAGCAATCTTAACCATCCAATCAAAAAAACAGTGAATTAATCGGTGAAAATCCCACAGATGTTAAATACGAAAAAGCCCTTTGTATTGCGATCGTAGCCTGTTTTCTTTTTCAGCACCCACCATTAAATATTCCTTGACCTCGTGGTTTTGCGTAAGTCCTGTCTTATTTTATTTAGGGCAGCTCATGGTTGAATTGGATAACTTAAATAAATTGATAATTGATTACAACCACTCACCCCTTCACTTTGAACAGGAATTGAATAACAAATGGTAAATCTTGAGGGGACCACTCAGCGCACAACAACGGCTTTAAAAAGAGAAGAATAGGGTGTCTAGTCAAATTAAATGCGATGTGTTATGCAAAGTCTCAACCTACGTCTTATTAATTATATTTTAGTGCGACAACCAAGATCGAAACTCGTTTTAGATGATATGGGTCGACATTAGATCCTATAAAACCATGTCGACCGGTTGTGGCGGATATTTATTTTAGTTTGTCTCAACTTCGAGTTGAGGTTGACTCATGTTTTGTTTCAATTGATCAATTCGTTTAGCCGTTTGAGCAAGTGTTGGATCGGATAAAATGCTATAGGCGGGCATTTGGATAGCGAATTTTTTTTGGAGTAAAGAGACCGCTTGCATGGCCAATAACGAACTTCCACCAATCGATATAAAACTGTTGTTAATACCCATTTTGACCTTAAACATGTCTTCGAAAAGTGTGATGACATCCTTTTCTGTCTGGGTTTCGGGGGGAACGACATTGTCTAGGGTGTACGTTGCAGAACTTTCATAGGTTTCTAACGCTTTACGGTTAATTTTTCCGCTGCCGGTCAACGGCATTTTATCGATAAAATTGAAACGTGAGGGGAGCATATGCGGCGGTAAATGATCTTGAAGAAAGAGATAAATGTCGTTAATGAGGTGATCATTCTTTTCACTATTGACGACCAGAAAGGCTTCTAAGTGTTTTTCAGAAAAAACATTTGTTTTAGGAATCACCACCGCTTCTTTAATATTAGGAAATTTGAGAAGATGCCATTCAATTTCTTGGGGTTCAATACGAAACCCTCTAATCTTGATCTGCTCATCCTTTCTGCCCAAAAAGACCAGATTTCCATCTGGAAGATATTTGCCAAAATCGCCTGTCTTGTATAAGCAATCTCCCGGGTTGTCTCCCCAGGGGTCGATAATAAAACGCTCAGCGGTTAAATCGTCTCGATTGATATACCCATTGGCTAAGGATGCGCCGCCAATATAAATCTCGCCTGTTGCGCCAAAGGGCACTAAGCGCTTCTCTTCATCTAATAGCAAAATCTTTGTGTTGTATATGTTTTGACCTATAGGGGCATAGTCTGGCCAATGGGTGGTCTTTTCAGGAAATTCGTAAGCGGTCACCACGTGTGTTTCTGAGGGACCATAGCAATTCATGAGTCGACAGGATTCGAATTGATTAAAGAATTCCAAAATACTCGGACTAATAATGAGTTGTTCACCCGCAACAATGATTGAATCTAACGTTTTGAAATAATGGCTGTCTAATTTTATTTCAGCTAGGTTTTTTAAGAATGGCACAGAAATAACGAGTTGTTGGATCGCATGTTTTTCGATAATTTTAGCGAAACTGAATAAGTCTATCCGATCCTGTTCTGAAATTAGCGTTAAGGTTCCGCCCGTACACAAGGTAGTAAATATCTCGATAAAACTCATATCAAAGTTGAGTGTCGTGAATTGTAAGGTATTTTTGGGGACATTACTTTTATCTAAATACCAGTTGATCAAATTGGATAAGGCCCTATGAGGCATCATAACCCCTTTGGGTTGACCTGTTGAACCCGAT
>CANNJG010000164.1 GCA_947504795.1 Legionellaceae bacterium | reverse complement strand
GCGAAAGCCTACGATCAAATTGATGCTGCGCCAGAAGAACGAGCACGCGGCATCACGATTTCTACAGCACATGTGGAATATGAATCAGCGAATCGTCATTACGCACACGTGGATTGTCCTGGACACGCGGATTATGTTAAGAACATGATTACGGGCGCCGCGCAGATGGACGGTGCGATACTGGTGGTATCGGCAGCAGATGGTCCTATGCCACAAACGAGAGAACATATTTTGTTGTCGCGTCAGGTGGGCGTTCCCTATATTGTTGTGTTCTTAAACAAAGCCGACATGGTGGATGACGCTGAGTTATTGGAATTAGTTGAGATGGAAGTACGGGATTTACTGACTTCCTATGATTTCCCTGGTGATGACATTCCTATTGTTGTGGGTTCAGCCTTGAAAGCATTGGAGGGGGTTGACTCCGATATTGGCGTGAAGGCCATCGAGAAATTGGTTGAAACCATGGACTCCTATATACCTGAGCCGGTGCGAAATATTGATAAAGCATTTTTACTACCTATTGAAGACGTATTCTCGATATCAGGGCGTGGCACAGTCGTGACAGGGCGTATTGAATCTGGGATTGTTAAAGTGGGCGAAGAAGTTGAGATCATTGGTATTCGTGACACGATAAAGTCAACATGCACAGGCGTAGAAATGTTCAGAAAATTACTGGATGAAGGTCGCGCGGGTGATAACGTGGGCGTTCTGTTACGGGGTACGAAGCGAGAAGACGTGGAACGTGGTCAAGTATTGGCAAAGCCAGGTTCGATTAAGCCACACACGCAATTTGAAGCAGAAGTATATGTTCTGTCTAAAGATGAAGGCGGACGCCATACTCCGTTTTTTAACGGCTATCGTCCACAGTTCTACTTCAGGACAACAGATGTGACCGGCACATGTGATTTACCAGAAGGCGTTGAAATGGTGATGCCAGGTGATAACGTCAAATTGGTTATCCAACTGCATGCACCGATTGCGATGGATGAAGGATTGCGTTTCGCGATTCGTGAGGGTGGTCGTACCGTTGGTGCGGGCGTTGTTTCTAAGATTATCAGGTAATAACTATTATGAGCAGCAATCAAAGCATTAAGATTAGACTTAAATCATTTGATCATCGCATGATCGATGTATCAACCCGTGAAATTGTTGAAACAGCTAAGCGAACAGGTGCGCAAATTCGCGGTCCTATTCCCTTGCCCATCAGAAAAGAAAAGTTTTCTGTGCTGGCTTCGCCTCACGTAAATAAAGATGCTCAAGATCAATACGAGTTACGCACACACAAACGACTAGTGGTTATTGTGAATCCAACTGAAAAAACGGTCGATGCGTTAATGAAGCTAGATTTGGCTGCAGGCGTTGATGTTCAGATAAGTTTGGATGATGAAAAATAGAAAATGAATACTGTTTCACACTATGAGAAGCAGATATGACGGATAAAGAGAGGGGTTAAAATGAGCATCGGTTTATTAGGTCGTAAGATCGGCATGACTCGCGTATTTACGCCCGAGGGAAAGTCAGTTCCCGTGTCGGTTGTCGAAGTGCACCCTAATCGCGTGTCGCAATTAAAATCAGTTGACACAGATGGGTACACAGCAGTTCAATTGACGGGCGGAACAAAGAAGGCCAGTCGTGTGTCTAAGCCTTTGATAGGACATTTCGCTAAAGCTGCTATTGAGGCTGGGGATATGATGATTGAATTTCGCGTGGATTCAATTGATGCCTATACCTCTGGCCAAGTCATTACAGCCCAAGACGTGTTTACTGCAGGGGAATTTGTTGATGTCTCATCAGTCTCTAAAGGCAAAGGTTTTGCAGGGACAGTCAAACGCCATAATTTCCGGACGCAAGATGCAACGCACGGTAATTCCCGCTCCCATCGCGTGCCTGGATCGATTGGCCAAAACCAAACTCCAGGTCGTGTATTTAAGGGCAAAAAAATGGCCGGGCATATGGGATCTCGAAGAGTGACAACACAAAGTTTAGAGCTGGTTCGAATTGATGCAGAAAGAAATCTAATCCTGATCAAAGGTGCAATTCCTGGTGCCCCTGGTTCTAGAGTTGAAATTAAACCCGCTGTAAAAAAATCTAAGAGGGGCGAATAATGACAACTAAGAAAGCCAGCAGCACACAAGCAGCAACCGCTAGCGCGACGACAACACTTAACCCAGCGGTCTTTGGTTGCGAGTACAATGAAGGGCTAGTGCATCAAGCAGTGGTGACGTTATTAAATAATGCTCGAAGTGGCAACAGTGCGCAGAAAACACGAGCGGAAGTTCGTGGCGGTGGACGTAAGCCTTGGAATCAGAAAGGCACGGGACGCGCACGTGCTGGCACCATACGTAGTCCTCTATGGCGTTCAGGCGGTGTTATTTTTGCTGCAAAAAAGCGGGACTATTCTCAAAAAATAAATAAAAAAATGTATAAAGGAGCTGTTCGCAGCATTTTGTCGGAGCTGTATCGTACCCAGCGGTTAGTGATTGTGAATGATTTTCATTGTGAGTCTATCAAAACCAAAGACTTTATCAGCAAAATGAAAACATTAGAGTTAGACAACGCATTAATTGTTGTGCACGAATTGAGTGAGTTTGAATATTTGGCGTCTCGCAATTTGATCGATTTCAATATATGTATGGTCGAAGAATTGGATCCTGTCTTGTTGTTAAGTTACGACAAAGTACTTATGACCACTGAAGCAATGAAACTTGTAGAGGAGCAACTCCAATGAATGCTGAACGATTATTAATGGTCATTCGAGCGCCGCATACGTCTGAAAAGGCAACAATTCTTGCAGATAAAATGAAGCAGTACACATTTGAAGTGCTTCAAGATGCAAACAAGCAAGAAATAAAACAAGCAATTGAAATGATTTTTAGTGTAAAAGTAAAGCAAGTTTCAGTTGTAAATGTGAAAGGTAAAACTAAGCGTTTTAAAAATACAGTTGGTAAACGCAGTGATTGGAAAAAAGCCTTTGTCTCATTACAGCCAGGCAGCGACATAGATTTTACAGTGACAGAATAAGGGTGATTTAAAATGGTACTGATGATATCCAAACCTACGTCACCCGGAAAACGCGGTGAAATACGGGTTGTACATAAAAACATACATAAAGGCAAACCACATGCGCCTTTAATTGAAAAGCTCAATAAGACGGGTGGCCGTAACAACAATGGGCGTATTACGGTACGTCATATTGGTGGT
>CANNJG010000163.1 GCA_947504795.1 Legionellaceae bacterium | reverse complement strand
TCAAATGCAAAATCAGGCATGATCACGACAGGTTTGGTTTGAAATATAATTTTTAAACCCTTTATGTCTGCAGCAAGCTTTGTTTCTTCAGGACTCGGTTCGGTGTTGAAGAAACTGCTTACAAGATTAATCAGGTTTTTAGACATGATCATTACCCCTTCCAGGTTGATTTAATTGACACACATTTACCAATTATGTATATTTTAGACGCTAATATGCATTCTGTCAAAGCAGATAATGTTTTTTATGTACATCAGGGTGTCATTATGCACGCAAATCTCTGCCTTATGGTATGATTCACCTCATTCAGCAATTTCGAGATCCCGTAAGTCATGACAATTGAAAAAGTGGTCATTATCATTCCTACATATAATGAAGCAGCAGTGATTCAAGAAACCTTAACGGCGGTGTTTAACGCCACGCAGTCTATTCCAAACGCCGACATTCATGTTTTGGTATTCGATAGTTCATCCACTGATGACACGCAGCGTTTTGTAACTGATTTTGCAGCGCACAATGATAAACTGCATTTAAAAACAGAATTGAAAAAATCAGGCTTAGGATCCGCATACATGCAAGCCATGCGTTATGCGTTAACCGAATTATCGGCAGACATTGTTTTTGAATTTGATGCTGATCTGTCCCATCAACCCGAATACATTGCTCCCATGCTTGAAAAAATAAAAACAGGGGATGTCGTAGTAGGAAGCCGTTATGTCCCAGGAGGAAGTATTCCTGCAAATTGGGGATGGCATCGAAAAGTATTGTCTATGCTTGGCAATTGGGTCGCACGCATTCTACTGACAATGGCATACAAAGATTTTACCAGTGGATTTCGAGCCACGCGTCGCCATGCTTTGCAAGCAGCACTCCCTGAAGCATTTTTATCCAATCAATATGCATATAAGCTGCAATTATTATGGCTGCTGCATAAAACCGAATCTAAAATTTATGAGCACCCCATTGAATTTATTGACCGAGAAAAGGGCGTCAGCAAACTGCCCGCAAACAGCGTTGTCGATGCATTGCGCGTTGTTTTCACGTTGCGTTATTACGAATTGAAACGTTATTTGAAAATGTGCCTGGTAGGCTTCTCGGGCATGCCAGTCCAGTTTTTGGTATATAACCTGTGCCGTCAATATTTACCACCCTTTAGCTCCATGCAAATAGCTGTAACCATGGCGATTGTTAATAATTTCATTTTAAATAACCATTTTACGTTTAAACAACGCCAGCATAGGTCGCAATACAATAAAGCTAAATCGATGACTATCTTTTTGGCTTATTCGCTTGCCTATATCTATTTGCAAAGTTATTGGCAGGTTGCAGGGGTTAAACTGTTTGGCGAGGGTGTGTTAAAGGAAAATGGAATTATTTTCACGGGCATGATCTTGGGTTCGTTTTTAAACTATGTTGTTTACTCGCGCATTGTTTGGCGCGAGCAAAAAACTACCCCTTCATCCGCACAACCTTATAATAATATTTCCTGATTTCAGCACCACGCCCTTGGCTATGCGACCACAGTATGTTTGGTTTTGATATTGCAGTGGCTCGCATAGTGACTTCCGGGGTTTCAAACGTTTCAGCATGCTCATCAATCAAAATTAGAGTCTTACCGGCCACCACCTCGCCTTTTGACCAGTATTGATACATTAAACTGTTATGTGCAAATATATCAGCGCCGATAATTTTATACGTTTTGGCTATTTGTCCCCGCTCCAAAAATTTTGCTTGATAAAATGCCAGCTCACTACCGATGTTATAAAGATCCATCGGTACAATCAGCGGGGTGGTGTGCGTTGTTGTTTCAACATCGACAGCGACAGCATGCACTTGTCGAACTAAATCGTTCCATGCGATGTATTTGCTGAACAGTTTTCGGTTGATGTCTTCTGGCGTGCCGAAAATAATACAAAACAGCATACTGCAGTAAAATAGTAATAAAATGACGGCTGTAATTAACCAGCCCTTGCGCAAAGCGGGTTTCGCTCTGTCAATCAGGATCGCAAGCCACGGCACGATCGCAACAAGGCTAGGGCCAATCCAGTTAAATTTGATTGTATGCGTGAAGCTAAATATTGAAAAAACAGCCAGTGGAACCAGAGCGAAAATTTGGAGAAAACGCCTGGTTTTTACATCAAACAGACGTCGTTCTGGCGTGCTTTTTTTAAATAACGCCAAGAATCCCAGTACACCTAGCGGTGTTAAAAACGCAATAAACAATCCAAGCAGTTGATGGAAAGAAAAAGAAGAAGGGTCTTCAAATCGACGTGTACTTTGAAAGATAAACGAAACCCATTCATGCGTAGCATTCCAGTAAATGACCGGTGTAAACATAAGCACTGTAATCAGTAGACAAATATAGGGTTCTTTTCGTAAAAACCAGACTCGCGCGTGCGGAACTATAATTAAATACAATATTGCCGCAGGCCCTAATAATACAATGCTATATTTTGAAAGCATGCCCAGCCCAAGCCAGATCCCGGCAATATACCAAGATGACTGCTTCTCCAGTACCAGCGCTTGGTATAAATAATAAAGGGATGCCGACCAACAGATGATCAGCGGTATATCAGGCGTAATGACTAGCGAATGCAAGAAGAAAAAGGGTAAGATTGATAGCAACATAACTGCATAAAGGCCTGCACCTGGCTTGATTAACCGGGTTAATTTGAAACTAAACAGCGCCGCACCCACCCAACAAAGAATAGAGGCAATGCGGACGCCAAATTCATTGGTGCCAAAAATCGTGGTGAAGATTTTAATGAGCATAGCCACCATAGGCGGGTGATCAAGGTAACCGAAGTCGAGATGCGCTGAATAATTCCAGTAATAGGCTTCTTCGACCAGCAAATCATTTGAGCCAATGCAAAGCAGCCTTATGAGTAAAGACACGGCTATGATAATGAACGAGTATGCAATTAATCGTTTGGGTGTTGAGGTAAACATGGAGCGTCACTCATTTTTATAAAGTGACATTGTAACGAATACTAAAAAGTGATGATACGTAATGGACAAAAATCAACAGACTTTAAATTTAAAATCAGTACAATCATGGTTAACTCCACGTCCGCATGATGCCAATAAAGGGCAATTTGGCCGAGTATTGGTGATTGGTGGTGATCATGGTATGCCGGGAGCTGTACGTTTGGCTGCAGAAGCGGCTCTTCGTGTAGGCGCTGGCTTGGTGATGGTTGCGACCCAGCCTGAACATGTGAGCAGTGTAGTGGGTACGCGCCCGGAAT
>CANNJG010000162.1 GCA_947504795.1 Legionellaceae bacterium | reverse complement strand
CCATGTGGTAGTCCAATGCATCTGCACTCGTAACCGGGCCGAGAGATACAAGGCCCATGCCCAAAAGCATCACAAACAAGAGCTTGCGGCTGAAGGATTGTTTCATCAACCAGTTCCGACCTTCGATCAACCGAACTCCATGGCCATGCTCAAAAAAACCAGATTGAATTAAATTCCAGCAACCTAAAGTTATACAAGCCAGGGCGATGCACTGCATCAACCTCGGCGGAGTGAGTCCTGCTAAGGCCAATGGATAAATGCTGATTGCTAGCACCATCGCCCCTACCGTTGGGCCTTGCCATCGAACCCAGTCGGCACTAGAGTCAACAGCAAAACTCATTTGCCGCAAAAAAATTATTCCAATTCGGTCTAACCCTAGAATAAGCAACATAGACAAAAAGGCAGACAACGGCGGATTTGCCAACCATTGGTCTAGACTAAACATCAAACTGCGCTCACGTCCGAACTGCAACAATCAAAAGATTTTTTCCAAAAATCTTATTCGTTAAATAATCCAACATAGAGCTAAATGGAAATACCAATCTGTCGTAAAGTTTAACCGATTCAACGCTTATCAATCCTTGATTATTTCCAAAATATTTATAAAATAGTGATGCAAAAAAACCTACAGAGTCAACATACTGGGCTTTCTGTATTTCGAAACCAGCCAACAACAGCTTAGACGATAAATTTTTTATTAAATATCTCCGGTGATGTCCCACTGCTTTGTCCATGCTTGAATAAAGAATCTGAAAAGCTGGGACATATACCAATAATCGCCCACCTTGCTTGATTTTTTTTGAAAACTGTGTAATTATTTTTTGATCATCTTCAATATGCTCAAGAACATTTAAAGTGAATATGTAGTCAAACTGATCTTGGCAATTCTCGATATCTAAAAACCCGGAGACACCAGTATTAGTAATGCGCAGGAGCTGGTCTGGATCTGACTCAACACAACAAATGTCGTAGCCTTTATTTCGTAACACGTTGGTAAATGTTCCAATTCCAGCTCCAAAATCAAGTATGCGATCACTTAGTAATGCATGCTTTATAACCATGCTAGAAAGATAGGCGTTATAGTTAACCGCACAATCCATAACCTCTAAATTTTTTACACCTATATACTCACTCATTTAAAATCTCATCGTAATTAAAAACAAAATACTTACTTGCTAAATAATTGAAAATTAAAGCGATTAAAGCCCCAACTCCCAATGGAATAAATAGTAAATGATTGAGTAGCGGAAATTTCATGAGCAAATACAGGAATATAAAAAGATTTAAACCAGCGCCCACTGTTTGAACAACCAAGTATCGAAAGTATTCAATTTTTTTCGAACTGAATCTATCTTTACCTAAAGAAAAAACATAAGAACGATTTAACGTCCATGTTGTCAAGGTTGCAAGGGCAAACGAGACAAACCTAGAAGAAATAACCGGCCATTGAAATAGTTGGTTAAGTATCATTAAAACAGCAGCATCGACAACGAATCCAGCAGCCCCGACCATGCAAAATGAAATTAACTGAACGTTAAGTTTGTGGTGAATTTTATTTAATGACATATTTTATGGTCAGAGGAAGTATCCAATACTTCATTCATTTCCAATAATCAATATTTTTTCCACACCACACGGTTCACATAGTCCGTATAGCTATGAATGATGCGCAGCACCTTTTCAGCGACATTTGGCATGCTGTAGTCAGCAACCAGCCGAATGCTTTGCGGGTCTGCCCTTTGAACCCCGTGTGGCTGAATGGCCACTATTGCCAAAGCTTGGTGTACGCGGTCAAGCTCTAAGCCCACCATCATCACTGCAGCCTCTTCCATACCTTCAGGTCGCTCATGCGCCTCGCGCAAATTGAGCGCCGGAAAATTCAGAATAGAAGACTCTTCGTTAATGGTGCCACTGTCTGACAACACCGCCTTGGCCTCCATTTGCAGTTTGACATAGTCATGAAACCCCAATGGTTTTAGCAATCGAACCAAGGAATGAAACTGTGCCCCCGTCGCATCAATGCGCTTTTGTGTGCGTGGATGGGTAGACACAATGACTGGCAGACCATAATCTTGCGCCAAACCATTGATAACTGCAATCAGTTTGGCAAACGACTGGGGTGATTCAATATTTTCTTCGCGGTGGGCGCTCACAAGAAAGTAATTTTGCGGCAAAAGTCCAAGCCGATTGACAACATCGGAGGCGTCAATTTCAGGGCGATAGTGTGTCAGAACCTCAAACATGGGACTTCCCGTTTTGATAATCAAATCGGGTGGCAACCCCTCTCGCAGCAAATAGTCGCGCGCAATAGAGCTGTAGGTGAGGTTAACGTCTGCAGTATGGTCTACGATCCGGCGGTTGGTTTCTTCGGGCACGCGTTGGTCAAAACAACGGTTACCAGCTTCCATGTGAAAGATGGGAATTTTGCGACGCTTAGCGGGTATCACGGCTAGGCAACTATTGGTGTCTCCAAGCACCAGCATGGCATCTGGTTGTTCAATGGCTAGTACCTGATCAACCGCAATGATCAAATTACCAATAGTGTTTGCCGCGCCGCTACTACCATTTGCGCTATGTAAAAAGTGGTCTGGCTTGCGAATGACAAGGTCATCAAAGAAAATTTGATTAAGCTCATAGTCGTAGTTTTGGCCCGTGTGCACCAGCACGTGGTCACAATGCAGATCAAGCAGCGCCAGCACACGGGATAGACGAATAATCTCTGGCCGTGTACCCACCACAGTCATCACTTTGAGCTTCTTCATGGGGAGACTTTCATTAAGATGGTATCTGGTTTTTGAGGGTCAAAAATATAATTAGCCCAGAGCATGACGATCAATTCGTCCTCTCCCGTGTTGGTGATGTTGTGCGTCCAACCCGGAACAGTTTCTATCACGCGCGCCTCACCGCCCTGCACCACGAGTTCATAAGCTTCATCGGACACGATATGCCTAAATCCAAAATGTGCAGTGCCTTTGATGACCAAAAACTTTTCTGTCTTACTGTGGTGGTAGTGCTCCCCACGGGACACACCAGGATGGGCGGTGAAATATGAGAATTGCCCGCAGTCGGGGGTTTTCAACATTTCTGCAAACTCACCGCGCGAGTCTCTGTGCACTGGCACATGGTAGCCAAATGCCTGTGGCGGCAGGTAGCTGATGTAGGTGCTGTACAGCGCGCCCACTAAACCCACACCCACACGAGGAATCAGCAGCGACATACGGCTGTGTGTGAACGTTCGCAGCATCTCCTCCACTTCACCTACGGTG
>CANNJG010000161.1 GCA_947504795.1 Legionellaceae bacterium | reverse complement strand
TGTGATTAACCTCCGCCATCGGGCCTGCCACGGAACCAGCATTGTTCAGTAGCTCGTTGGTTACAAACACGTTAGCAACTTCAGCGTGACTAGTTGACTCCAAGCCCTTTTTGGTAATGTTCGGTGCCCAATACCCATCAATAAATCCGCCGGTTAAATAAAACCTTGTTTTAGGCGCGCCCAAGGGATTCAAAGGCGTATGACACATGCTGCAGTGACCTAATCCATCGACAATATATTTTCCGCGGTTCCACACGGCTGTTTCATTTGGATCATTCTTAAACTCATTATTATTCGGGTAAAAGAACAGTACATTCCACCCCAGCAAAGTTGAACGTACGCCGGGTAAGGAGAACGGGAAAGGCAGCGATGTGTTTTGCTGTTCAACAGACGGGATGCTCATAAAATAAGCGTACAATGCCTTTGCATCCGCATCAGTTATGTTGGCAAAATAGATGTAGGGGAAAACCGGGAAATAATTTCGTCCTTTGGGATCTTTGCCTGCTTTCAACGCACGAACAAAATCAGCTTCGGTCCAGTTACCAATTCCGGTTTTTTTGTCAGGCGTAATATTGGGACTGTAAAATACGCCAAACGGCGTTGCAATTGACAGGCCTCCCGCAAAAGCGGGTGTACCCCCTTTCATATTGGTATGACAGGCAAGACAATCGCCTATTTTAGCCAAGTATTCCCCACGTTTAATCACGCTTTCTTGCTGAGGAGTTCCCGCAGGCATGGTGGGAGGATATGCTGGGTAGTAAGCATCGGCCGCATGCATAGGCGCACTAATGGTTAATATCGCGCAAAGGCATGCAACCATGGTATTGTGTTTTAACAAAGAGCCCACGCTCCCTCCTGTCAATTGTTCTATCCTTAGCCCAATGAAATAAACCAGGCATTTTATACCCCCGACCCCATAACTTGCAAGTGATTAAACATGCATCGATTTTAATATTGACGACTGTTATGATATTTGTGAGACAAGCCACTATTTAAGGACAATCATGATTTATTCAAACATTCTGGAAACCATTGGTCATACTCCTGTGGTGAAAATTAATCGCTTGGGCGCAGATCTTGCCTGTGAATTGTATGCAAAGTGTGAATTTTTTAATCCTGGCGGTTCCGTAAAGGATCGGATTGGCTATGAAATGTTTAAAAATGCGGCGCGTGATGGGCGCATCAAACCGGGCGACACGTTAATTGAACCCACATCGGGCAACACCGGCATAGGAATAGCCCTTGCAGGTGCCGTTATGGGCTACAAGGTGATCATCACCATGCCAAATAAAATGAGCCATGAGAAACAAGTGGTTCTTGAACGCCTGGGCGCTACGATTTACCGGACACGTTCAGAAGCGGCCTCTCACGATCCGGATAGTCATATATCGCTAGCAAAACAATTACAGCAGGACATTCCTAACTCACACATTTTGGATCAATACGCCAATCCTGACAACCCAAATGCGCATTACAAGGGCACTGCCCAAGAAATTATTGACGACTTTGGTGACAATTTACACATGGTGGTGGTCAGCGTAGGCACCGGCGGCACCATAACCGGTATTGCCAAGCGTTTAAAAGAACACAGCCCGGCCATTCAAGTGATCGGTGTTGACCCGATTGGTTCCATTCTTGGTGGCGGTGATGAAATCAAACCTTACCTGGTTGAAGGCATTGGGTATGATTTTTTCCCGCATGTACTCAATAACAACTTGGTAGACGCTTACATAAAAACCAATGACAAGGATTCATTTCATACTGCACGACAATTGATACGGGATGAAGGGCTATTGGTTGGTGGTTCCAGTGGTGCTGCGATGTGGGCTGCTTTACAAGCAGCAAAAACACTAAAAACCGGGCAGCGGTGCTTGGTTATTTTACCCGACTCCATTCGTAATTATATGTCCAAATTTGCGAGTGATGACTGGATGCGGGAGCAGGGAATGATGTAGTAGTACTCGCGAAGAAAGGGTGCGCGCCCTACTATGCCCGCAACGA
The DNA here is from genome assembly GCA_947504795.1 of Legionellaceae bacterium. Taxonomy (GTDB): domain Bacteria; phylum Pseudomonadota; class Gammaproteobacteria; order Legionellales; family Legionellaceae. Next base: position 1,362 of record CANNJG010000161.1, on the reverse strand, counting down.
TACGTGGCCCTTGCCCTCTAAAATAGCGTCGAAACTCATGCGCCCAATGCTAACGCCACGGGCAAGTGCATGCATCAACTCACTCATTACATAGTCATCATGAGTACCCAATAATTTAGGATTATGCTTGCTGAGAATGCCGTCAAATATATGCTGTGTGCCAAACTCAGTTTCAGCACAGGATGTCCCGTTAGTACTATTTATTCCCTGAATATAAATATTCAGCAAGTCGTTCTTGTTTAGCCCGCCTTTTTCCGAGCCCAATCGCACCAATGCTTCTAACTCGTGGTATATCGAATCAAATTTATTTTTGAGTTGCATCTGATCGTCAGTTAGCGCTTCAGGCGTGCTACTCGAAAAAAAATTCTGGGCGTAATTGACTGACATGAGGAACTCCTGCACTTCTGTATTATGTACAGTATACTGTAAAAACAACCTTCTGCCAGGTGTCACAACGAACAATGTTGATTCTATTGCTGTTGCTCTCTATTTTGATATTGATTCTGCTCTATCCTCGCTGGTCGCAAGCCTTTGCCATAAAACGCTGGCGTGACTCGTTAAGCCTGGATAAACATAGAGCGGCTTATCTTCAGCTATATTCTAAAGTTAACGGCTTCGCGTTGTCCCGCGATGCACGCAGCACACACGATGCAATAGAATATACCTATGGGGAAATTGATTTCATCTCATTTATCGCTTTATTGTCGCTGACACGCCCTGACAGTAACACCGTATTTTATGATTTAGGTAGTGGCACAGGTACGGCGGCACTGGCTTGTGCGATGGTATTTAATGTTCAGGAAAGCAACGGCATTGAACTATTTAGCACGCTGCACAAAGCTGCATGTGAGCAGCAAAACGCTCTTTCTCGTTTGCCTGATTATAAAGCGGCAGCAAAAACGATACGCTTTATTCATGGCAATTTTTTAGATTTCGAATACAGCAATGCAACCCTGGTTTTTATCAATGCAACCGGATTTTTCGGGTCAACATGGGGTTTAATAAGCCAGCGTATAGAACAAACAACCCACTGCAAAACCGTTATTACCACCAGTAAGGCGTTAAAATCAAATGCATTTATTATAAAAAAAATAACCACAGTGCAGATGAGCTGGGGGGTAGTCAGAGCTTACATTCAAGAACGTAAAAAAATCAGTTGACAATTTCTCTCAAGTCTATATTAATGGGGTATCATCAAAAGATTTTGAATTGAGGTCGGCATGATTAAATCTGAGCTTATTGCAAGTATTGCTGCAAAAATGACACACCTGCCTGAAGATCAGGTAGCGGATAGTATCAATCATATGCTTGACTTAATGAGTGACTCGCTCATTAAAGGTGGGCGCATTGAAATTCGTGGCT
>CANNJG010000160.1 GCA_947504795.1 Legionellaceae bacterium | reverse complement strand
CGCGCAGACCAATTATGTTCATTATGCTTGGGGTATGGGCTGGGTCTGTCGTTTAAAGATGCAGAAGGCGCTCTGTTGGGTACTGAAGTTATTTTCGATGAGGTGACCCCCAATGTTTTGCGCTTGCTTTGTATGACGGATGTGGTGAATGAGCTGGTTCAGGGTGGTCCGAACTCAGATTATACGCCGATGGATGAGTTATTGTATGATTAGACAATGCTTGCGGCTTAAAATAATGTAAAGAAGACGAAAAAATGAACTTATTTAAGGCACAGTTAAGCTGAACTCTGCTATTATTACTCTGTGAAGAATGATTTCAGGAGTAAGTCATGAGTATATGGGCTGGTAGACCTTCCCAAGCTGCTTTGGTAGCGGCATCTTCTCGGGCTGGCATACCACATCGTAATGTTGATGTTGATTCTGTCCAGATCATAGTAATTGCTGAATTGGAGAGATTAATCTCGACAGTGAATACGTTGAAATCAGATAAACCGGAATTAAATAGTGCTAGTGAACTTTTGCTGGCGTGCAAGGCCCAAATTAATCAGGCCGTGCAGCCGATAATAAAAAAAGACGAGTTAAAGTCAGCCACTCCTTCCATGAGGATGTAACGTTTTTTATGAAAAACGACGGACTAACTAAACAGCAATCTGATGCAGTTTTACAGGCATTGGATAATGCACTCGACCAAGGTCCTTGGGAAGAATCAAATTTTCTCAGGGTCATTGGAAAGAATTTGCGTAATATTCGTGATGACTTTGTTACCCAAATAGAATCAGCAGGAAAAGAGCACGCAAGCGTAACCGTTCAACTGGCCAATCAAAAGGCTTTGCGTCGCGACCAGCAAAAAGTATACCTCCAGTTATATACCTCTGATGGCAAGAATATGCAGTCTTGGGAATGGATTATTGCTAATCTTCCAAGACAAATGATCTCTCGTCCAATTTATGCGGAAGAAGCAGATGTTAAGGCCATCATAAAAACCAAAGACAATACAATTAATGAAGCGTATGTAGCCATTTATGTCGGTCAAAATGATATGCTTCAGATCAGTGCTGATAAAATACCCGTTGACAAGTTGGGTAAGTCTCGACTGTCGTTGAAGGACGGGTCGATTAAGTTGGAAAATATAGATTGTTTTACTCATCAAGGCGAGACTTATCACTACTATCAAGGGCGTTTGGTTAAATACAATATCAAAGAGTAATTGCGCAATGTACATCATCTATGATACGTATATACTATATTAAACCAATTTAATTGAAGTGATTCGATGGCTCAACAACAATCACAGGGACAATCTGGCGACAATTCTATGGCGCCCATATGGATAACCATTTCTATTTTTGTCATGGGTTATTTTATTTGGGCTGCCGGCCATAAATACATTGTTGCATTTATTTTTTTGCTGACTACTCTGCAAGCAAAGTTCTTGCATTTTTTTATTGGTGGCACGCGCTTATCCGAAGATATCTATCTAATGCAAACACTTGACCCCGCTGTCGTCAAGTGGGCTCAGTTACAGATGTTAATGGAAGACGTGGGAACTTATATTCGTTATCCAGTTATTTTAATGCTGGCTGGTATGGCGGTATTGCTCTATCAATCAGATATTACCCTTAGATTCCGTAGAGCGCACAATATGAAAACCTTGCGTGCGCAAGAGCAACAAAATTGGCCTGCAATTATGCCAGTGGTGAAGCAGGATCTGGTCGCTCTTGATATCAATACCGGCCCATGGGCAATGGCTTTGACACCAATGGAGTTTGCTCGCAAGCATACACTGCTGAAAAAAAATGATGCCTTGATGGACAATCCGGATCCAGGGATGGAAATGACTGCTGGTGTTCGTCGTGGTGATGCTAAACGGGTGTTTACGTTGCAGCTGGGTCCTGTTTGGAATGGATTTGAGCATAGCCCGCCCCATGCTTGGGCGTTAGCTGCGGTTTTTATGGCGCGGATGAATCGAGATAAAGCGGCTGCATATAAAATTTTGGCGGCCCTGGATAAAAGCACCTCTGAAGGCAAGCCTGATTATAGTGTGGCAACAAGCACACTCAAAAAATACCAGCAGGCTGAAAATGTTCAGGCGGTGGTTGGTCAACATGCCTATCTTTTAACGGTAATGGCGTCGTTGTTAAGGGCCTCCCGCGACGATGGTGTTATGCCGAGTTCTGATTTTTTATGGTTGAAGGTTGTGGATCGTCGGTTATGGTATATGCTAAATAGTGTAGGCAGACAAACGCCATTTGCTGAAGTGGGAGGCCCCTTTGCCCACTGGGTTGCCGAACAAGTCACTGGACGTCGTTCGTTGGCGCCCATGATTGATGAAGCGATCAGAGCCATGGAAGTCGCCATTAAAGAAATTAAGTTATCGCCGAAAGAGTTACAGGGGTTAGAACCATGATGAGAGGCATTGATGCTCGTAATGAGCTAGATCCCACCAAGCTTTTACGCGACACGCGAACCATAGGCATGCGGGTGGCTGAATTTTGTGGCAAGCCAACAAATATTGCCATCTTTCTGATTGTATTGGCCGGTGGTTCCTATTTATTGCCTGAGGCCGCGTCATTTCTATTCCTTATTGGCTTATTGTTTTTTACATATGGCTATACGCGCAAAAAAACACTGCCTTTTCGCTTGCCCCAGGTGTCAAAAATTAGAGACTTTAATGACTTAAAGCCTGGCATTAGAACGCCTAATATGGCGCGTGGTATCGCATATTTTGGCAATGATATTAAAACCAGTGAAGAGTTGTGGTTTGCTAACGAAGACATGCGAACCCATGCGCTTATTTTTGGATCAACGGGTAGTGGTAAAACAGAAGCACTGGTTTCCATTGCATTCAATGCGCTGGCTCAGGGAAGTGGATTTATTTACGTTGACGGGAAAGGCGATAACTCCTTGTATGCCAAGATATTTTCCATGGTACGAAGTATGGGGCGTGAAGACGATCTTTTACTGATTAACTTTATGACGGGCGCACGTGACATTGTAGGGCCGCAAGAAAAGCGTCTGTCGAATACCATGAACCCATTTTGCCAAGGCTCTTCCGGTATGTTGACTAACCTTGTCGTTAGTTTGATGGGGGGAGCGGGTCAATCATCGGATGGAGACATGTGGAAAGGACGTGCGATCGCGTTTGTTGAGGCATTGATGCGGGTTCTGGTTTACATGCGAGATCAAAAAGTAATTCTCCTGGATGCCAACACCATTCGTAACTACTTTGAATTAACACGACTTGAATCCATTGTTATCGATAAAATTTTTCCACGTGATGAGGAAGAAGGCGTCAATATTGAAACGATACCCAAAGTCGTGACCGATCCTTTACGTAACTATTTGGGTACGTTGCCTGGATATAATAAAGAAAAAAAGGGCAAGCAAGTTTCTCAGGTAT
>CANNJG010000159.1 GCA_947504795.1 Legionellaceae bacterium | reverse complement strand
GCAATGAAATCAAGGCCAGCTCTTGCGGCTCTGTTAGCAGCGCAAGTGCATCCATACCCATCTGTTGATTCCAACTCAAACCACGCTCATCCAATTGCCTGAGCACACTACAAATTCGTGCATGAGCATATTGGATATAATACACCGGATTATCACTGGACTCTGATTTTGCCAGATCCAGATCAAATTCCATATGTTGTTCAGGCTTGCGCGTTACATAGAAAAAGCGTGCGGCATCTCGGCCTACTTCTTCTCGCAATTCACGCAACGTCACAAATGACCCACTACGAGTAGACATTTGAGCGCGCTCGCCTTGACGGAACAACGTCGCAAATTGTACCAATAATACATCCAGTGCATTATCGTCATGACCTAAAGCATGAACAGCCGCTTTCACCCGTGTGACATAACCATGGTGATCGGCACCAAAAATATCTATTACTCGATCAAAGCCGCGATCGTATTTATTCCAGTGATAAGCTACATCCGATGCAAAATAGGTGGTTTGTCCATTAGCCCGCACCAAAACCCTGTCTTTCTCATCACCAAACGCGGTGGCACGGAACCATAATGCGCCCGCTTGTTCAAACGTATGTCCCGCATCTTTCAAGGCTTGAATGCCTTTTTGGATTGAACCGTCATTAAACAAAGATTGCTCAGAGAACCAGCAATCATATTCAACGCCGAACTCCGCCAAATCATTTTTAATATCCGCTAATACCGAATTCAGAGCTTGCTGATGAAATATTGCAAAGCCAGATGGACCTAGCAATCGAATGGCACATTGAATCAGTGCATCAATATACAGCTCTTTATCCCCGCCTTGCGGTTCATCTGCAGGCAACCCTTCACTAACCACGAACCATGGATGCACATATTCACGGCCGTATGTAACAGACAATTCATCAGCCAGCGTCTGAACATAATCACCTTTATAGGCATTCGTGGGGAACACAATAGGCTCACCGACCACAGCCAAATAACGCATCCACAGACTAACCGCCAGAATATTCATTTGTCGGCCAGCGTCATTCACATAATATTCACGGCTAACTTCAAAGCCTGCTGCGACCAATAGATTAGCCAAGGTCGCACCAAATGCAGCACTCCGACCATGACCAACATGTAAGGGGCCCGTAGGGTTAGCGGAAACATATTCCACTAAAACACGTTTGCCTTGTCCAAAATTACAGCGACCAAATGCCGCTCCTTCATTTAAAGCTGTAGTAATCACCTGAGCACGTTCAGTAGCGCGCATAAAAAAGTTAATAAACCCAGGCCCCGCAATGTCTACCCGCTCAAGCAAGGGATGAGCCGCGATTGCAGGCACCAATAACTCGGCAATTTTTCGTGGAGCCATCCCGCAAGGCTTCGCCAATACCAATGCAACATTGGTAGCAAAATCCCCATGACTTGAATCTTGTGTGCGCTCAACTTTAAAATCGACAACGAGATCGTTCGGAATCGTTCCCGATTGCGTCATAACTTGCAAAACCTGGTGTATTAATTGCTCAACTGTTCGTTTCATGGCTCTTTTTCATTCGTCAAAATTACAACTATTATGCGCTTTTTCACGCCAGTTGCAATAGGGTTAAATGTTTTACAATTAGGTTGGTATTGAGTTCCACCACACAAGGCAGTACAGTGATCCCTTTCATGACCACATGCTCGGAATAACCATGCGATATCTCGCTCTAGTTTGCTTTTTATTTATCAGCATTAACGCAACGGCGAATCCATTGGATGATAACGCCCCTAATTTTAATATTAAACAAGCAAACCAGACCTTTGATCGAATCAACTTGCAATTGTCAACGCAAAATCTAAACCAGGATAACTTGAATACGGCCATTGATACGCTCAGTGGGCTGACTGAACAGGCAGGCCAATGCGAGAGTGATGCTCAAAAAAGATTAACCAGCCTCGAGGTATTGATACAACAAAGCTTAAATGCTGCTGATAAAAATACGACTGGCGCGGATCTAATCTACTTAGGTAATGAGAAAAAAAAAATGGCCAGCCAGCTATCTCAATGCCGATTATTTTCAATACGTGCTAAAGAAGCGATTGATGCCTATAAAACCGCGATCGCGCAATTAACACAAGCCGAAACACTTGCGCGCGGCATGCCGTTATGGACAATAATAAATCAACTGGTCGATTCCACTCCTCAAGATGCTTTTGGCGCTTTATCACAAATTCAGGTACCCGAGACGTTTAAATCCCCCATGTTATGGCTAGTGCTCGGTTGCACGGCCTTGCTTATATCTACTTTTCTCATGTTCAGAGTGCGGAAAAGCCGCTTCGCCCACTATTATTTGCGCATTAAAACATTACGATTCAGTCATATCTTGCTGCTTGCGGCTAGCCTGATTTCGGGTGGTGTGTTTATTTATTTATTTATGTTGCGTCAGGATCTCACTATCCCGAATCTTCTCCTGGATTTATCTCAGCTAATATTTTTCTACTTATCGGTAATTGTACTCGCTGTATTTGTCTTTAAATTGAAGCGTGTCAGAGCACTATTCTGTTCATATAAGGCTGATTGCAATTTTATTCGCTCGGGACTTCTGTGTTTTCTAAGTTTTTATGCGTTATCAGCCATTGGGCAGCAGCTGGCGAGCACGCTCTCTATCAATGACTTATTACTACAATTAAGTCACGCTCTGTTTATCCTTGCGATGCTCACAGCTGGAATTTATTTTGTTTACTACTTCTGTGTTACACACCGCCATTTTCATTTTATTAAACACCATAAACGTCTAATCAGACGACTGGGGCTGGCACTGATTCTGGCCTGCGCTGTGATTACCATTCTAGGGTACGATGCCTTAGTGATACGCTTAACCTCATCCGGATTAACCACGTTTGTAATTATTTTTCTGACGTTTCTAATCGGCCATGGCATCAATAAAATCTATTTTATATCCAGTCATGAAGGGAAAATAAAAACCAAACTAATCAGATATTTTGGATATAAAGATGATCAAACGTTTACAGAGTTTTTGATACTTAAAACCACAGCACAAATTATTATTATCGCGCTCAGCATATTTTTAATCGTCCGCACTTGGGGCTTTGCCACCTATTATCTGGAAAGTGCCTATACTCAGCTTTTATATGGTATTCATATTGCCGACACCACCCTTTATCCGACCCGAATTGTACTAGGCGTAGTGGTTTATTGCTTGCTGTATTTATTGTTTCGCGGCATTTCCACCGCCATTAGCCGAAATGAACAATTTGAAAATGAAGAAGAGACACAAGTGGCTATTGCCTCCATTTTAACCTACCTTGGATTTACTTTAGCCTTGATCAGCGCGCTGTTAGTCGCTGGATTTAATTTTACAGGACTGGCTATTGTCGCAGGTGCTTTGTCCGTTGGTATTGGTCTTGGGTTACAAAGTATCGTCAATAATTTTGTCTCCG
>CANNJG010000158.1 GCA_947504795.1 Legionellaceae bacterium | reverse complement strand
GGTCTTGTTGTGCGTGGTGGGCACTTATGCCATTTCGAACAGTATTCTGGACTTGTGGGTGCTGCTGCTAAGTGGCGTTGCTGGCTATGTTTTAAGGCGTCTTAAATTTGAACCCGCAATTCTTTTGATGGCACTTGCACTAGGGCCCATACTAGAGCGCTCTTTTTTGCAATCACTTTACCTCACACAAGGTAATTTAGAAGAAATCTTGGAGCGACCTATCGCAGGGGTGATGTTGATACTGGCCTTTATTATTTTGGTATATCCAATTATTCTTAAACTGCTTGCAGGCATTCAAAAATTCAAGGCTAGAACGTCCTAATCAATGTCAATTTTCAAATGTTAAATTCATCCATCATTCAAAATTTTGCGCAAGAACTTCAGAACGCTCGGACAACAAAAGTTCAATTGAGGCAGCTTTCAAAAAGTCATCCAGAAGCTACGCTGGCTTCGGCTTACGCAATACAAAAAGCCTGGATAAAGCTTGAGATGGACCATGGGCGTACTGCGAAAGGTAGAAAAATTGGACTCACCTCCAAGGCTCTTCAGCAAACGTTCAAGGCCAGTGAACCCACTCATGCGCCGCTAATGGACGATATGTTCTTTGTCGATGGTGCCGAATTACCCACACATCGCTTCATTGCACCTCGAATTGAGTCCGAACTTGCCTTCGTCCTCAAAAAACCATTGAAGGGCGCGAACATCACCTTGTTTGATGCCTTAGACGCCATTGCTTACGTCACCCCGGCCATTGAAATTATCGAATCACGAATGCAATTAATCGATCCCCAAACCAAGGAGCCCCGCAACGCCATTGACCAAGTAGCAGACTTTGCTGGTTGTGCAGGCATTGTTCTGGGTGGGCGACCGATGCCCCCAGACTCATTAGACTTAAGTAGAGTGGGAGCCATCGTTTATAAAAATGGGTGCATTGAAGATACCGGCGTGTCTGCGGCCGTCATGAATCATCCCGTTAATGCCGTGGTTTGGCTCGCTAACACCCTTGCACAGACGGGTGAGTATCTTGAGGCGGGTGAGTTGATCTTGGCTGGTGCTTTCACCCGACCTATGCCCGCAGCTTTGGGCGATTGCTTTCACATAGATTTTGGCGGCTTAGGTAGTATCGGCTTCAAGTGGCATTGAGGCCGTTTCATTTCATTTACTTAAGCGATTTTTGCTTCTAAATTTTTAATCAATCGATTATTATTAACCGATTCATGCGAATGATTTTGGGTTGGTTAATTTCACATAACTCTACATAGAATTTAATGGCAAAAGTAAAGAATATTCTGTTTGTGATGGCAGATCAACTCAGGCGCGATTACTTGAGCTGCTATGGCCATACTTTTTTAAAAACACCAACCATAGACGCATTGGCAAAGCGTGGCGTTCGATTTACGCAAGCCGTAACTAGCTCACCCGTATGTGGGCCCGCTCGCATGTCTTTGTATACGGGTCGCACTGCCTTTAGTCATGGCGCATCTTGGAATTTTGTTCCACTTCAAATTGGTGAATTTACTTTGGGTGACTATTTAAGACCGCATGGAATTCGTGTGGCTTTAGCAGGAAAAACGCACATGCGTGCAGATATTGAGGGTATGCAGCAACTTGGTATTTCTGCAGGTAGTGACTTAGGTATTTTGGCCAGTGAGTCCGGGTTTGAACCATGGGAGCGAGATGATGGTGAGCATCCCAATCAAAAATTTAATCCTGATTTAGCCTACAACAAATGGCTCAGAAGTCATGGGTATGAAAGTCCAAATCCTTGGAATGATTTTGCTAATGCGGGACGAGGCCCAAATAATGAGCAAATGACTGGGTGGGCTTTGCGTAACTCTATTTATCCAGCGCGTATAGATAAGTCACATTCGGAAACTGCATATATGACGCAACGCGCTATTGATTTTATTGACGATGCAGGAGATCAACCATGGGTCTTGCATTTGTCTTATATAAAGCCGCATTGGCCTTATATAGCGCCTGATCCTTATCACAGCATGTTTAAAGGCGCCGAACTTCCAAAGGCTAATAAACATATGAAAGAAAAAGAAACAGCCCATCCCGTGTACCGCGCCTTTATGAACATGGAGATAGGTAAAACATTTTCACGCGATGACGTTCGTCAAACTGTATTGCCAGCCTATATGGGGCTGATCAAAGAAATCGATGATCAACTAGCACGCGTGATGGATCATTTAAAAGAAAATCAATTGTTAGAAAACACACTTATTGTTTTCACCAGCGATCACGGCGACTATATGGGGGATCACTGGCTTGGTGAAAAAGAAATGTTTCACGAGCCTAGTGTTTCTGTCCCGCTAATTATTGTCGACCCAGATCCAAAAGCCGATTCAACGCGCGGACAGGTTGACGATCGATTGGTTGAAGGTATCGATATCCTTCCAACTATGCTTGATGCATTGAATGTTAATGTTCCAATGCAGAGGATTGAAGGTCAATCTTTGCTGGCAAAAATACGTGGTCAGGCAGTTGTGAAGCCATGGAGGCAGGCCGCCTTCAGTGAAATCGATTATTCATATTACCAAGCAAGACTTGAATTGGGTATAGAGCCCTCTCAAGCGCGAGCTTATATGCTAAAAACTCACGAATGGAAGTATGTTTATTACAAAGGGTTTCGCCCGCAATTATTTGATCTCAAAAATGATCCGCATGAGTTTGAAGATCTAGGTGAATCACAAAATACACAATCAATTAGAAATGATTTTCAAGAAAAGCTACTTGAACGACTCACCGATAGAAGAAATCGAGTGACAATTTCTGACGATGTGGTGAGAGAGCGACCAGCAGGTGCCGAAAAAGTTGGCATTATTATCGGCAGGTGGTAAAAAAACATGTTTTTCAAGAAAAACCGGCCCGAAGTTTTCCCTAAAGCTTATGACTTTAGAAGAAAAATCAGATGAATCGGTATTGGATGTAAACCTATAGATGTATTCAAAATTTTTCTAGGCGTTAAGATCTTCTAGAATTCTGCGTTCGAAACCAATTAATTCTTGAGTACAAGTTCGCGTCAAAACATTCTGGAAATGTACTTGACAATTTTTAAAGTGACTCAAATCAATATCGAACTGCAGTGCCCTTCGAAAACACCAAAAAAAATATACATCTGCACATGAAAAAGAGTCAAAAAACCAGGCCTTTTCATTCAGCATATTTTCAGCTATTGAAAAATACTCCATCAATAATTTTTGTGCACATTCCTTAACATTCTCGGCCGTGTTTGGCAAATTACAAAATCGCTGTGGTAAAGCATTTGGAGTTAAAGCCGGATGAATGCTTGATGCACACCATGCTAAAAAAGATACAGCATGCGCCCTATGCATTGACTGTTTAGGCAATAAATCAGCATGAGGAAAATTATGATCTATCCATAATAATATGGATACATTCTCTGTTAGCGGCTCACCATCAATCACTAAAACTGGGACCCGATGTTTAGGATTTATTTTGAGATATTCCTCAGACATT
>CANNJG010000157.1 GCA_947504795.1 Legionellaceae bacterium | reverse complement strand
TTATGGCATGGCAAAAAGTACTGACGTAACAGAATTGCGTGTGCAATTGTCGCTGGAGTCGGGCCGACCAGTCATTCTTTATGCAAGTAAATTTATGGCACGCAAGTTTCCAGATCATTTACTAGAGGCGTATCTCCAATTGTCAGAGCCTCGCCCATATTTGATCTATGTGGGTGATGGTGAGTTACGCATCAGTCTAGAAGAGTTCACCAAAAAACATCAGCTCAAAGATGTGCGCTTTGTAGGATTTCGTAATCAAAGTGAACTTCCCGCATTTTATGCCCTGGCAGATATTTTTGTATTGCCTTCAATCAACGAAACTTGGGGTCTGGTTATCAATGAGGCCATGAATGCAGGATGCGCAATTATTACTACAGACCAAGTTGGTGCTGCTGTTGATTTAGTTCGTAACGGAGAAAATGGATTTGTTTTAAAGGCGCGGGATGTGCCGGCGCTCATCAATGCACTACGGGATTGCTTGTTACAAAGACGGTTTTGTGACATGGGAGCACAGAGCTTGAAAATTATTCAAGCTTGGGGTATCAGGGAAAACGTAGCGGGCTTGAGAAAATATTTGGATTTGCCCGCCGTTTGGAGCGCTTGTGCGTAGCAATTTAACACGATCAACAACACTTGACCTCGTTCGCGGTTTGGCTGCGGTAGCGGTCTGCGCCGGTCATTTGCGAGCTGCAATGTTTGTTAACTATGGGCAGCTTGAAACTAGCTCAATCGTTCAAAAAATATTTTATGCCGCGACCAGCCTCGGGCATGAGGCAGTGATGATTTTTTTTGTTTTGAGTGGTTTTTTGGTGGGTGGTAGCCTGCTAAGACAGAAAGATAATTTTAAATGGTTACAGTATGTGATAGCCAGGCTCACCAGGCTCTGGATTGTGCTGCTCCCCGCACTGCTTTTCACTGTGTTGGTTGATCAAATAGTACAATTATTCCACCCAGAGGTATTTTTAGGCGCATACAGTAAAGTATGGGCGTCTGGCCCGGATTTAGTAGGTTACTCACGAGATTGGCATGTCTTTATTGGAAACGTATTTTTTCAACAGACGGTGTTTGTGCCAATATATGGTTCAAATTCACCTAGTTGGAGTCTTGCTAACGAGTTTTATTATTACGCCATCTTTCCTATGTTGATGCTGTCTATTGGGTATCTAGGAAAACCCAAGCGAACAGTTATACGAATAATCTTTGGAATTATTGGCGTTATAATTTTAAACCGTCTGCCAGGTGGATTTGCAGAGGGATTTCTTGTTTTTTGTATGGGTGCGTTGGTTAGCTGGTATGAGATGAAGAGCGTAAGACATAAAGCAGGGAATATGTGTTTTGTGATACTTGGATTGATGGTATTTTTGTTTGCAATCTATTTATCAAAATCAACAATGCTATTTCAATATGGCAACAAGGACCTGTTGATCGGCTTAGGATTTAGCGTGCTATTAACTACATTGATGCAATCACGGCTGTCTTTTAGAATTGTAAGACATGCAGCTGCTTTTATGGCAGACATATCGTACTCACTTTACTTAACGCACTTTCCAGTAGTTTTGCTAATCGCGGCATCGTTTTATGGCATAGACCGAGTTAGGCTTGATGCAATCGGTGCCGCTCAATTTACTGTTTGGCTGGGCTTAATTTTGTCCGTTGCTATTATATTTTGGTATTTATTTGAACGCCACACTGATTTGGTTAAAAAAGTGATATTGAAATTTGTTGCTCAAAAAATGTACAGAAAGTTAATATGAAATTCAGTATCGTTGTCCCAACTTATAATGAACAAAATGATATTGCAAAGACGTTAGATAGTTTGATTGCTTTAGATTGGCCAAACTATGAGATAGTGATTGTGGATGACTCAAGCGATAGCACGCCTGAAATTGTCATTGGTTACGCAGATAAAGGAGTTCGGCTTATCCGTCCAGTTAAACGTGAAGGTCGATGTGGTGCGCGTAACCTAGGTATTTTAGATTCATCGGGTGATGTGGTGCTTATTCTGAATGCGGATGTCCATCTGCCAATAGATTTTCTGAAACGTATCGCATCGCATTATAAAGAGGGCGCTGACTATGTTCTGGTGAGATCGGTTGTTGAAAATATCGATGACTTATTTGCCAGATATGTTGAGTCATTTGGAATTTATCAGTTCTATGATACTAGATCACAGCAAATGGAATGGACGGAGGGATTTTCTTGCCGGCGCCAGATTGCCATAGATGCAGGATTATTCCCAACTGGTTACGCCACACCTATATGCGCGGGTGAAGATGGCTTCTTTGGTGCTAATTTGAGAAGGTTGGGTGCAAAAAAAGTTATTGATTTGGATATTGTTTGCTTCCATGTTGCTCCCGCTTCGTTGTCGGAATTTTGGTACATCCGTAAAGGTAGAGGTCAAGGAAGTCCGCAGGTACGCAGATTTCTTCAAGGCTGGAACTTTAAGCGAATTGCCACTCGTGCATTGTTGCGCATGGTTTGGAATTTAGTTATTGCCGTTACACTGTTGCCAGTGTTATGGATTTGCTATCGTTACACGAGGAAATCACCCCGTGGTTTAGCAGATTTATTACCTTTTTGCTACGTATGGATAATTGAACAGGTTGCATTTTCTACTGGGGAATGGCAGAGCTTATTACAAATAATTAAAGCGGAGAAAAGTATTGGGTCTCTATAAATATATTTTGAACTTTAGGGGTTTCAAGTGGACAAGACGTATGCTATGGAATAATTTTTTCTCTTGTATTCTTGAGAGCAAATCGCAATATTGTCTTCTGGACAAGAGTGCAAGTGGGTGATGCAGTCGACTCTAATGCAGGGATTCAAAGGGGTGAGATTGTGACGTATAGGGCAGTTGTTATCAGGAATGCGTCCTCGTTTGTCATGGTTGATCGAGTGCCTCCGAGAATTATTCATCCTATAAGGATCCCTCAGTGGCGAATCAATTCAAGATAGATTGGTAATAATATGACTTCTGTTTTTCCACAAGGTGATTACACCCCGACCGATTATCGGTTGCCAGTGACTACAGTTGGCGAGTGGATCAAGCGTTTCTTACGTCAATTTATTTATCCTATATATAACGCGTACAACCATCGCTTACTTGCACGGCGTTATGCAACCGCTGACTTTAAATTGGATCTATGGTTATGGGGGCAGCGTGGTAATGACTATGAGCGGCATCGCCGTCGGGTTGAACGTTATGTCTCTCTGGGAGGACGTGAAATTCTGGTGGCGGGGTGTGGCACGGCTAGAGATATTGAGTCTTGGATAAGATTTAAGCCACAACGTATAGTTGGTATTGACTGGTTTTCTTATGCCCGCGCCTGGACGCTGTTGAAACGACATTATGCTCAAATAACGCCTGCCACGGAAGTGCATTTTGCTCAGGCAGACTTGGCGCATATGAGTGACATTCCTGATGCCAGCGTGGATGTCATAAGTTCAGATGCAGTTTTTGAGCATTTAAAAAACCTACCGGAGGTGC
>CANNJG010000156.1 GCA_947504795.1 Legionellaceae bacterium | reverse complement strand
TTGATGTGGTTTTATCAGACAAAGAAAAAGATTTAATGCAGATATAGAAAATATGATAAAATAGTCCAATATATTGATTATCACAACGAATATCATGAATCAAATTCCCTCGTCATTCCGAACGTGGTACTGTTCTTCATGCTGGAGATCCATCGCTAGCTCGGGGTGACGTAGGTTGTAGAAGGTTACAAATTAAAGCCATTGAAAACCAATATTGAATATGAAGGCTTGCATGATAAACAACAGGGCGCCAAGTATCCTATGTGTATCGCCGGAGCGCGTGCTTGTCCACCAGAAGACGTTGGTGGTGTTCCTGGTTATGGTTATGAAGACTTCCTTGAAGCCATTACAACACCACGCCATCCCGAACGCCAATCTTTACTAACCTGGGTTGGTGGAAAATTTGATCCGGAAAAATTTGCCCCTAAAGAAGTTAAATTTGATAATCCAAGCAAACGCTGGAAAATTGCGTTTGAGAGATAATGTTTTTTTACATATGAGTTTTAATGATTTGGTAAGGTCGTATTGATGAGTGCTATAAATACAATATTTGAACAACTCAAGCCATTATCCCTGTTTGAGTTGAATCGTTTAAGAAGTGCGATTTCTACAATAATGGATGATCCAGAAAAAAACTCAGCTATTAAACGGCATCTTAAGGTCGGCATGAAGATCACTTACTTTTGCAGTGATAAAAATGCGTTAGTTGAAGCCACCATTGAAGAAATTAGAAAAACTTGGGCTTCTGTTATTGATGCGTGTGATGGTAAGAAATGGAATATAAAATTTTATCTCATCAATCTTGAGGGAATAGATGTAAACATCAATCCAAGAAAATCATCTGGCGGGCTTGACAGAAATTCGCTAAAGGTAGGCGATAGAGTGGGTTGGCATTCCAAGTTAGGATATGACCTTTATGGCGTTGTTGAAAAACTGAATCCAAAAAAAGCACTGGTACGCTTAGGTGATGGGGAGCAATGGACGGTCTCTTATTCGCTATTATTTCTTGTCATGGATGGTGTGTCTAGTAATGGAGAGCGGCTGTGTATTGAAGGAGAAGTGATTCGTTGAAGGTAGAAACGTATCTTTTAAAACGGTTCTATGAAAAAACGCTGCAGCCCTTGTGTAGTAAGGGATGCAGGCCTGTTTTAAAAGTGAAGAGTCCCATTTGCACACGTATCCTGACTACCCCCGAACTAGGGCCTCGTCTTGTTAATACGCCCCCTTAAACTGTCGTCCCCGCGTAGGCGGGGACGACAACTCGTGGCTATGGACTCAAGCTGGGCGTGAGTTTCCTGACCTGTGGGTAATGATAAGGCCGCGGCACGTAGGCGGTGGGGAGCAATGGTCAACACGCCCTATCATTGCACATTAAATAAGTGCCATTCAGATCCGATCCCGCAATGCTTGCTGGTTACAAGTGCCTAATCCCAGCTTAACGTTCCGCCGGCTTGATATTCAATTACGCGGGTTTCAAAGAAATTCTTTTCTTTCTTTAGATCCAACATTTCGCTCATCCAGGGGAATGGATTTTCAGCGCCAGGGTATTGCTCTGGTAGGCCAATTTGATTCAAGCGACGGTTGGCGATGAAGTGCAGGTACTCTTCAAACATTTCCGCATTCATTCCTAAAATACCATTTGGCATGGTGTCTTTGGCATATTGGTATTCCATTTTTACACCGTCTTTAATCAGGTCGATGATTTCCTGTTTGAATTCTGGTGTCCATAAATGAGGGTTTTCAATTTTGATTTGGTTGATCACGTCAATACCAAAATTCATGTGCATGGATTCATCACGCAGAATATATTGGAATTGCTCGGATGTGCCGACCATCTTGTTACGACGACCCATAGATAAAATCTGGGTAAAACCAACGTAGAAGAAAATGCCTTCAAACACCACGTAAAATGCAATTAAATCGCGCAATAAACGCTGATCATCTGCTGGCGTGCCAGTATGGAAATTCGCATCGCCCAAGCTTTGTGTGAAGGGGAGTGCCCAACATGCTTTTGTTGCCACGGAAGGAATTTCGCGGTACATGTTGAATACTTCAGCTTCGTCCATACCCAGGCTTTCAATGATGTATTGATACGCATGGGTATGCAACGCTTCTTCAAAAGCCTGACGCAACAGGTATTGGCGACACTCAGGATTTGTAATGTGTCTGTAAACGGCCAACACCAGATTATTTGCGACCAGTGAATCAGCGGTAGAGAAGAAACCGAGGTTACGTTTGATAATCAAACGCTCATCTTCAGTCAGGCCATTGGGATCATTCCACAAAGCCAGATCCGCACTCATGCTGATTTCATTCGGCATCCAATGGTTAGCACAAGCGGTTAAATACTTATCCCACGCCCATGTATATTTGAATGGCACCAATTGATTCAAATCCGCGCGACAGTTAATGATTTTTTTATCATCAACATGAATGCGGTCAGCACCCATTTCCAGTTGCTCAAAACCTGTTGCGCCCAATACTTGGGCGCCATTTGAGACATCGTTAATTGTTGTCGTTGTCATGTTTATTCCTCTTTATTGGCACGCTTCACAGTCCGGATCAAGAATCGAGCATGTTTTGGGTTCTTCCAGTTTGACGGCATTCAATGCGCCGTCAGTCGTCACGGTTGATTTTTCCGCGTTGCTAGCACCTAAACTACGTAAATAATACGTGGTTTTTAAACCGCGTAACCAGGCCAGACTGTACAAGTCATCCAGTTTTTTGCCTGATGGTTGAGCCATGTATATGTTAAGCGATTGCGCTTGATCCAGCCATTTTTGTCGACGAGAAGCGGCTTCAATCAGCCAGTTTGGATCAATTTCAAATGCTGTGGCATAACGAGCTTTTAACTTCGCAGGTATGCGGCTAATGGGTTGCACGCTGCCGTTGAAGTATTTCAAGTCATTGACCATCACCTCGTCCCACAAATTCAATGCTTTCAAATCTGCGACTAAATAGGGATTGACGACGGTGAATTCCCCGGACAAATTCGATTTAACATACAGATTTTGATAGGTCGGTTCTATTGATTGTGACACGCCGCAGATATTGGATATCGTGGCAGTCGGCGCGATCGCCATCAGGTTGGAGTTACGAACACCTTGGGTGCGAACTTTAATGCGCAAGGCTTCCCAGTCCAGTGTTTGCGACTTGTCTTGTTCCAGGTACTGACCGCGGGCTTGTTGTAACAAACTAATTGAGTCGATGGGTAGAATGCCTTTGCTCCATAAAGACCCTTCATAGCTTGAATATTTGCCGCGTTCAAGAGCCAATTCGCACGATGCATCAATGGCATAATAACTGATTAATTCCATGGATGTATCGGCAAAATCAACGGCTGCTTGTGAGGTGTAATCAATGCCTAATGCATATAATGCATCCTGGAAACCCATCAAGCCTAAACCAATTGGACGATGCTTCAAGTTGGAATTACGTGCTTGCGGTACTGAATAGTAGTTAATATCAATCACGTTATCCAACATGCGAATGGCCGT
>CANNJG010000155.1 GCA_947504795.1 Legionellaceae bacterium | reverse complement strand
CCATAGGGACCATAGTAGGAGACCATGATGATCGATAATATCAAAGCAGATGCTGAAAAACGTATGAAAAAAGCCGTAGAAGCCTTGCACCATGAAATGACCAAAATCAGAACTGGAAGAGCTAACCCTAGTTTGCTGGATCATGTTCAGGTTGAATATTACGGTAATCTAACCCCGATCAACCAGTTAGCTTCGGTCACGAATTCGGATTCGCGAACGCTTCTGGTGACGCCTTTTGATAAAAGCCTTGTTGCTGCAGTAGAAAAAGCTATTCTAACCTCTGACTTGGGATTAAACCCTGCTTCTATGGGGAATGCGATCCGTGTGCCTATGCCGCCCTTGACAGAAGAACGTCGCAAAGATTTAATTCGTGTTGTTCGTGCGGAAGCGGAGCAAGGTCGAGTCTCTGTTCGTAATGTTCGCCGTGATGCAATACATCAGCTCAAGGAATTAAAAACAATTTCTGAAGATGACGAGCGTCGTGCCACCGATCTTATTCAAAAAATTACGGATAAATATAGTGCAGACATGGATGCGGTGTTAGCACAGAAAGAAAAAGATTTGATGGATATATAGGGATTCGTAGAGCCCAACTTACGCATAAAACGGTTTTATATTGTTTATGCTCCGACTTCTAAGGAAGGAGGATTTAATAGCACTTCATACTCGTCAGTTTCCTTAATTATCTTAACAACAAGTTGTACCGCATGATAATAAGCATGCTCCGGATTAAGTCGGGCTAGCTCTCCATAGAGACCATCGAATATACCTGTTATTTGAGCAAGATCGCCATATCCATCTTTAATAGCACCAATGAGAGCCTCCAAATAATTGATGCAATGTGCGAAAATTCCCTTTAGAGATTGATCTTGGGATTTTTCAGTAAATTGGTCCAGAAGCAAATACAACATAACAATTGTATTCCATTTATCGGCATTGTTTTCTGGATCATCAGCACTAAGTATTTTCTCAATGTTAGCATGAAGCATTTGTTGATCAACATCCACGGATTTAGGTTTAAATTCCTGAGTTTTTTGAGCGCTGATCAGCAAAAACTCAGTCGCTATGCGCACAGGATTAGTCGCGGCTGTTAATGTTTTTAGGCTATCTTGAATGGCCTGAAAATCTGATTGATTGACTTGTCGTGCAATCAGATTCTTCACAAATGTCTTGATATCCGCTAGCAATCTCACATAATCCGGAGAACCAGGTTGTTGCATTAATAGCTGGAGTGTATCTTTTAAACGTTCTCCGATAGTATTAATGGCTTTCCATTGCGCATCATTCGATACGTTTTCTAGTTTGTTGTGCGCTAGTATTGCCTGGTGTAAGGCTTGGTTTTGTTGCTGAATGGCGCGTCTTGTGAAATGACCTTGGTTGCCGAGATGATTGTTAATAGCGTTTGAACGGGCAGATTCAACTGACTGTAACAGCATCGCCATCATCGAACTCAATATCGCCTCCAGTTTTTCATCTTTGTAGTATTTCGGATGATGGGCTATGATTAGCTTAATATCATCCAGACTATACCAGGTAGGCGCCATGAGAAAGTTGAATAATCGCCACTTTATGGGATTTTTATCATCTAGGTTTTGGCAAAGTTCGACTATCGGTTTCGCTTCTTGTTTGGACAGACGTAAGATGATGTGATGCCGGGCGCGTTGCCTTCCTCTCGCATCAAACTCTTCATTCATATAACGCTCAAATAAGGCATAGCGTTGATTATATAAGGGACCTAAATTTTGGCTTTCTTTCGATTTCATTTTTTCTTTGTTAATTTCTGCCGCACACGCCATAAAAGCGGTGTAGTCGGTTGATAACGACAGAGGTTCTTCAGCAACTATCCCGGTGCTATTGTGTGGTTCAACCTCATCAACGTACCGTACTGTTTTATTGGGTTGATTCGATTGAATCGATGGATGAGAATTGATAACAGCGGGCACATAATATTGAGGGAAAGGAACAGGATCCGCACATAAATTCATAATCGTATCTATTAAGTTTTTATATAGGTTTTTTTTGTAATATTCAGAATAATTATCTATCGCATTCTGTAATGCGCTTAATTGCTTCCAATTTTGTTGTCCTGTAATAAATTCATTTAAGCTTGCAGCTAATTCGCACTCTTTGGGTTTGGCACCAGACTTAGGATCTTTTCTTTTTTGAAGTGCTTGATGATACTGCACCACCAGATCGGCCCGGTTCTGGATACGCACAATCTTTTGTTGATCAAAGTCTAAAAGTTGTCTAATAGCCTTAGGGTACGAGGTTTCTAAACAGCCAGCAACCGTGTCCTTTTCTCGACTGCTTTCTCTGTCTTGTTGCGCAGATCGATAGAGCGCGGATAAATTACCCCCCGTTTTATAGTCTAAAAAATTTTTAAGTTTATTAATGAGAGGTTGTCTGTTGACGTATGCACGTTTTAAACTAGTAAGATTTTCTAGCTCATTTTTTAACTTTTTGATTAATTCTTCACTTTCGTTTGGTCCTAGCAGTAATGATAAATCGGTCTGTGTGGGAAGATTTTTAATTTTATGGTGTAAATCGTTTTTAGATAATTCGCTTTTTTGGATCTCTTTTATGATGTCTTCATTTTTTTGTTTCATCCCACTCAATAGTAAATTTAATCGCCTACTATTTGCGAGGTTTTTTTGTAACGTACGGTCTAGATTACTTAAGTCTTTACTCAATGTTGGATATAAATCCCTGAGAGTAGGAATGACCTCTGCCAATGGGTTGTCGCCAATTTTTAAATGCATAGCGTAACCATTTTTTATGGCTTCTTCAGAGAACTTCATCAAATTGTATTGCGAGCGGTGTTGTTTAAATTGTTCATAGCTATCGCCTAAAGATTTAATCGGAAAAGCAGTAACACTAGCCTCCATCCGGCTTAGCGCTGAATGCAACCTTTGATAAAGGTGATGGCGTTTTTTCAATTCGTCTAATTTCTCTTGATTAAGCTTCGAATAGTCGTTGAATACATGATGCCATTGTTTATCAAAGTTGCTACGTAGAGTTGAAATACCCTCATCTATGTTCACAATTTCAGCCTTGAGTTCGGTGATTTCTTTTTTGGAATCGCCAGACAAAGGATTAGATAAAAATGCAGAGACTTTGTATATTGATAAACTTCTTATTTGTTTTTCTTGCAATTGTTTAGTGGTTTCAAGCGCGCTGATTGAACGACTAAGACGGGCTTGATCATCCATAAATTGCGCTATATTGTGAATATATTCGTCGGTAATATTATTATTTTTTTCCAGCACAGACGTCAATGAGGGTGACAAATCAGAGGAGGATAAGCTTCTAATGTCTTCGAAATCATTTAGAAGATGCACGTTACAACGATAAGAATGTAAGGCAGACATATGTTTAAAAAATGCATTATCTTTTTCTGCTGTATACTTCGCGCGCACTTCCGGTTCGAGTCCATCTAGGTGAAGTTTTTTCTGAAGGTCTCCATAAAACTCATATTGCACAGCGCGCTCTGATTCTAGGCGTTCTTCTAACTTTTTCAACTCAGCTAAATGAGTGTCGCTATTGAGAATTTCTCCTGCTAATCCTTTATTCTCATTCACGTTATCACCATTCTAGAAACCATCTTAATTTAAGTTTAGTCTATAGATGTGTGAATTCAATATAAAAT
>CANNJG010000154.1 GCA_947504795.1 Legionellaceae bacterium | reverse complement strand
TGGGTTTTTAGATTTGGGGGTTAAATACAGGAAAGGCTCCCTGCTTCCTGAAGTCTTGGTAGGAACTGAGATAAAAGCAGATGCGCCATTGCCTGATGACGCTGAAGAAGAATGAGTCTCAATTATTTTTTGAGGAGGTGAATACCGAACCGCTTCGCCGCCTTCAGAACTTTTCGGATCATTTTCATGAGCATTATCCTTGTTATTTGCCTCTAAAACTGGTCGACTCGTTGTTTCTCTCATTGCTTCATGCAGATGATCCATTACAGGCTCCAACTTTTTTTGTAAATCAGAATCGTTAAGATTTTTTGCATCCTCTGTAGGGGATTTCCACTCGGTAGAAGAATCACAAGTCGTCTGTGGAGACGCTTTCCGAGAGTCGGGTGTGTAATGTTGGACAGAATCCTGGCTTCCTAGACTTTCGGAAGGAACCGAGAAAAAAACAGATTCGCCAGTGTTTGATGACTCTGAAGCGGGAGAAGAGCCATTCCCAGTTACTTCTCGAGGAGATAGATCTATAGCCTCTATGCTGATTTCTTCAGGGTTCATAGTTGAGTCCGCAGTACTATCATTAAAACTTTGCGGATCACGTTCATTGGTACTATCCTTGTTAACTGTCTTTAAGACTTGTAGCCCCTTTTTTTCTTTCATTACTTCAGACAGATCTTCCATTACAGGCTCCAAAATTTTTCGTAAATCAGAATCGTTGAGAATCTCTAGATTCTCGGCAATGGATTTCCACTCGATAGTGTCAGGCACGATCTGATGATGTTTGGCATACGTTGCTTTGAATAGGGCATAATCCCCAATTAAATGTGGATACAAAATATCATCATTCTTAAGAAATACCGTCAACGACCGCAATTCAGGTACTGAAACAGTGTCGATATTTGAAAAGAACATGATGGTCCTTGCATGAAATATTTTCTGCCATACTTTAACACAGGCGACATGAGCCTACAATAAAATCTCAGTGAATTGTTTTTATTCAATTTGGGGCCGAAGTTAAAGGCTTTTGGTGTCTATCTTTTTCCTATGAATGTTCGGTATTTTACCGTCCGTTGATAGGTTGCCTGCGGCCTCTACAGGGGCTAGGTGATTATCAACGCTTCAAAAGTCCCTAACCAACGCGTCGCGATCGCATGAGCAGTCTGTGGTTGTTGCGCGAGAAGTTGTTGGGTGATGGGTTTTAACCAGGGCAATAAGGCTTGGTCACGATGTAAGTCAGCAATCTTAAATGTTCGATAGCCAGTTTGACGCGTTCCTAGAATATCCCCCGATCCGCGTAAGGCTAAATCTTTTTCAGCAATGACAAATCCATCATGCGTATCGCGCATGACTTGCAAGCGTTCGCGGCTCATTGCAGAGAGGGGGGGGTGGTAGAGCAGTAAACAGTGCGATTGTGTGTCTCCACGCCCGACGCGCCCGCGCAATTGATGCAATTGCGATAGGCCCAGGCGTTCCGCATTTTCAATAATCATCAGACTGGCATTGGGGACATCAACACCTACTTCAATGACGGTGGTGGCTACGAGTAAATGCACTTCACCTTGTTTGAACTGTGCCATGGTTTGTTCTTTAAGGGTGGCATTCAAGCGTCCATGAATCAAACCAACACGGATTTCAGGTAAAAGCGTTTGTAAATACTGGGCAGTATCTGTTGCAGCCTGGCATTGTAAGGTATCCGACTCTTCGATTAAGGTACACACCCAATACACTTGACGTCCATCCCGAATCGCAGTTCGCAATCGATCTACAACTAAACCGCGTTTATCTTGATGAAGAACGACGGTGGTGATCGGCGTTCTCCCGGGGGGTAGTTCATCAATAATCGATAAATCGAGGTGTGCGAGCTGAGTCATGGCTAATGTTCGGGGGATGGGTGTTGCGGTCATAAGTAATTGATGCGGATATCCTTGTGTTGTTTGTCCCTTTTGTTGTAATTGTAACCGCTGAGCAACGCCAAACCGATGCTGTTCATCGATAATGATTAATCCTAAACGTGCAAATATGACTTCATTTTGAAATAGCGCATGGGTGCCAATAACGAGTTGACTGGTATGTTGCGCCAACGCTTCAAGCGTGGTTTTACGATCTTTAGCCTTCATCTTACCGCTTAAACGATGAACTTGAATCCCCAACGGTTGGCACCAGCGGGTCAACGTTTCTGCATGTTGTTCGCTTAAAATGTCGGTTGGGGCCATCAACGCCACTTGATAGCCATTGGCAATGGCTTGAAGGGCAGCAAGTGCCGCAATAACGGTTTTTCCGGACCCCACATCCCCTTGTACCAAGCGAAGCATGGGTTTGGTTTGAGTGAGGTCGTGTTGGATTTCCTGATGCACGCGTTGTTGCGCCCGCGTGAGCTGAAAGGGTAATTGGGTTAAAAACTGCTGGATGAACGCCCCATTTTCCGCCATCGCGGGCGCAATCAGCGCGGCACGCTGCACCCGCGCAAAAATCATAGATACGTGCTGCGCAATTAATTCTTCAAAGGCCAAACGCTTTAATCCTGGATGATCGCCCGTTTCTAAAAATTGGGTGCGATTGTCGGGGGTGGGATTGTGTAAAGAATGAATTGCGGTGGATAACGCGCTAAACTTATAGTGCTGTAACTGCTCAGGCGTGAGCCATTCTAAGCTGTGAAGATGTGCTTGATAACGCTCTAAAGCAAGGGTGACCAATTGGCGTAACCGCTGTTGGGTTAACCCTTGGGTTGTCGAGTAGATGGGTGTCAGCGTTTCTTCCATGTGACATTCGCCATCTTCGTCAAATAGTTGGTATTCGGGATGAATCATATCGGTATATTTATCAAACTGACGTACTTCCCCAAATACGCGGATGTGAGCTTCAGCACGCAGGTGCTTCAACTGACCTTGATTAAAATGAAAAAACCGTAAGCGTAACAAGCCTGTTTTGTCCTCAATGAAACAGTGTAAAATTCTGCGCTTGCCATAAGTTATTTCCGTTTTACAGACACGGCCAATGACAACCGCCCAATCTAAGTGACGCAAATCGCGAATCGGTGTAATCCGGGTGCGATCTTGATAGCGATAAGGGAGATGGAACAATAAATCTTGGATGGTATGAATGCCACAAGCGTCTAACTTATTGGCGAGCGTGGGTCCGACGCCTGGCAAGGAAATACAGGGTTGATCTAGCGGCATTTATAGGACTCACATCAAAGCGTTTTTGAATCATAACAAGAAACGGAGGAAGTCACAAAAAATGCTTTGAAATTCCTCGCAAAATTCTTCGATAGTTATTACAATGTCGACTGCAAATGCGAAGGTATCTCTGGGTTGTATTATGACGAAACAAAATGAAAAAAAATCAATACGATCCCAGCAAGGCAAAGGACTCAGTGCGTTATGGTTAAGTTTTGTTGCATTTGCCTTCGGGTATTTAGCGGCCTCATGGTTTGATATTAACCAGGCCGTTAATTTTTTTACAAAATTAACGCGACCGAATGCACCGCAACAAGTGGTTGTCAAAGAACCTGAGGCGATACCTGTTGCGCCTAAATTGGAATTTTATACCTTGTTGACAGATGACAAGCTGCCCAATGGGTTGGCAAAAGCCGAAACAGACGTTTTGAAAAAAGCCGTATCCTCCAAATATGCAGATGCAAAGCCTGCTGAGGACGCCCAACCACTGGATTTAGAAGTGACGTCAGCATCGCTATCCTCTCCCATCGAGATTCAGCGAGTTAAACCGAAACCCATCGCGGCGACTAAACCTGTGTCTAGTCATGTGCCGCA
>CANNJG010000153.1 GCA_947504795.1 Legionellaceae bacterium | reverse complement strand
TTTCATGCTTTGCAGGCGTTCATGAACTCAGTGTTTGCGCAGATATCAAGGTGATTCTCAATCTAAATGAAAGGCAAAAGATTATCTTGAACTGTTTAGGAGACCGCTACTGGGGTGTTTATTCGTAAAATCAGGTGCGGAATCCGGGATTAATCATATCTTGGGCTGTTTTAGGTATCTCGAGTCTGGCCGTCGGGCCATTCATTGCAATTGCTTGGTTTGCAGCACCATACGTATTTTCTTTGGGGTAAAGTTTCTCCAAACAGCCTTGTAAGCGGGTGGCTTCCTCTTTGGCTTGAGTGTAATTACCTTCAGCTTCGTCCGATACATGTGCGAGTCGTTCCAGTGCATCTTTAAGATCATTATTTAGTGTTGGTTGATCAAATAGCTGTGACAGACCGAGAAAATAAGATGCGCGGGAGTTAGCACTGTGTGCAATTAACGCTTGCTTATTCTGCGCCAAGCATAATGCTTGGGTCAGCGTGTTGAATTCAGCGCCAAAATGTAGGTCATACGCCATGACTTTTTTTAAACATAGCGTTAATAATCCTTCTCTATCTAACCCTTCTTGTAGAGTCAGGGGGTCTACGTTTTGCCAGTCTTTTTTAATAGTTTTAATCTCCGCTTGAGTTTGTTGCCCTGCCTTTTGTTTTGAGAAAAAATTTACTGGCCGCGTTGCAGTAGGGGTGAAAAAAAACGGTGTAGGCGGCGTGGAAAGGAGAAATGCTTTATATTGCTCTAGATCGCGAGGGGCTAATTGTTGAATCAACGCCATTTCGGTAATCAAGGTGGCTTCATTGCCAACTGGGGATAATCCATAGCCTAAAAGACAATTGGTTGGCATCATACTTAATGTATCGCAAAAGGCTAATATTAAATTATCTTTAGCACCCAAGGCGGTTAAAAACTTAAGTCTGCAGCGATTATACCCGTGTGCGGTCAATAGTGTCCATTTTAGATTTTTAGGAGTTCTTTCTGTCAATCCGGGGAATAGATGATAAGTAAATGATTTCTTGAAAGAATAAAACAGGCTGGTATAAGTGAGTTGCTCAGTAACGGCTTTCTGGTATTGATCAAAATCTTGTGCGTATGACATTGTAGGCATGATCGCTTGCGTGCGGTTGCGCTCCCCGGTAATCGTCGTTTTCTCGGGGTCAAATTTGCAACTTTTAAGTGTGCTATGAGTGAATTTAGACGTTGGATGCCTTGGGTCAACCCAACTCACTAGGCCTAAGCGATCGTCAGTATGGACTAAAGGCGTGGAGGCCCCTCGCAATAAAGGGCAATGAATATCCTTTGCGGTTGTCTCATTAGAATCAGGTGACACTAATTGTGTGGCGATCAGGTTATCTAGATAGTCTTGTGTCTTTTTGGCAATATCGGGCCAGGCGGTGTTTAAAGTAGTATTGATGTTTTCTACGTTTAGCGAATTGCCTACTAAAGCGTTTATCAACGCGCTTGCAAAATCTTTCATCACCAACTCAGAGGCGTGTTGCATGGTTGTATTTAAGACTTTTTGACAGTCGCCTTTATTGAAATTTTTATGTTGGTAAGTTTGTTGATAGTCATGCGCAATTTGGCTCAAGAAGATATGTAATTCTTGTTGAAGCGGGCGAATGGTTGAGGTACTACCGAGGTTTTTTAATAAGTCTAGTATCACATTTGCTTTTTCTACATCGATTTTTTGCGCTAACAAAGCTTTTTTCACTTTTTGGATATAAGTCGCTTGTAACTTTTTTCCCCCCCAAATATCCTTGCTGACAGTGACGCGATACCCTTTATGGTCAACGGTATCATAGATCATACGGCCTTGAGGATCAAAAGTGAATGATTTAGGTGTTTGTTTCAGTATCCAGGTAATTCTGGCTTGATCGGGTGTTTGAAGAATAGGGTTACGATCGGGCAGCCGGAAGCGGAATAAGTCATATAACGCTTCAATCGATTGGTAGTTGTTATCCGTTAATTTCTGGTTTTCTTCTGTATCAGGGTAGTTTTTAAAATCTTTCCAATTGCTTATGAGTGTTATTAATTTATTTTGTCCAAAAGCAGTTTTAGCATCAAAATCCAACTTGTTTCTGCAATGTGTTAAGAGGGTGTTCGCTTCTAGACAACGGAAAGGCTGTTGGCATTCATGGATATATTGGTCTAATTGATATAACGCTTTATGATACTGTTTATAAGCAAAAGCGTGTTGAATGTCTTCTTTTTTACAGTTTGGATTATGCTTAATAAGTTTAGAACAGATAGATTGCTTCTCATTTTCAGTTAGCGTATCGCCAACATTTGAAATTAGATAATGTAATTGCACTTTGTATAAGTTATTCAATTCTTTTGGTTCCGTACCCTCTCTTGTTTCGAATAGCAATAACTCAAATCGATTGGTTTCAAAGAAATTGATATCGTTTTGAGACTGTTTATAAATCTCCTTTGCTAGGTTTGAATGATTTTTTTCGAAACACTTTAGCCATTCTTGAAGTATTTTTTGTCTAATATCGCGATTATCCAGGTTAGTATTGGGCTTTATTCTGACGTTTAAGGCGTCCATATTTTTTTTAGATAGGTGGCCATTTTCTAAAAGACTGGAGACCAATTCATGTACTTTACGTGACCCAATTTTGTTTTCGATTGCACTGAATATGCACTTTTCCTTTATTGTCCGATTGGTTAGTGCCGAAACGCCCATATCACCGAATAGCGATGTTTCAATAATCATGGTTATTTGTCTTTTCTCTGCAGATGCGGTGGTGTTTTGAACATGCCAAATAACATATTTATGATTATTCGCATCATTGCCTAATCGCTTTATTGCGAAGGCGCATGGCATTTCTTTGTCATCTAGATAAGAGAAAAAAAGATCACTGGTATATGGATTGGTTTCTCCTAATGCCGTTTTCTTTTGGAAATATTCGTCTTTTTTAAACAAAGTCATTTCTATCATGGCTTCTAGGAATTGTCCACTCAAGTCGCCTTGGTTATAAAATCGAGGACCTTCATAATGTTCGTCGCTATATAATCGACTTGCAACATCAATAATAGGTTTATCAAAAGAAAGATACTGCTGACGATGAATATCTTGGTTCAATTGGATTTGGTACGCGGCTTGATCCATGGGCTCATAAAAGCCTCCTTCAGGCGCCATCTCGTCAATAAGCTGTTTGAAATTAGCTTCACAGATAATATAGGTTGGCATGAGAAACTCGAGCCTTATTGCTTCGATATATCTATTATAGCCTATTTTTTTATCTAAATCGTTTTATTTTAATCAGTTTTAAGGCGTTCGCGGTTGCGGATAGCGCTGCTAATGGTGTGGCCGTCTAAATAGGCTAATTCCCCACCGGAGGGGATGCCGTGCGCTAGTTGTGTGATTTTGATTGCTTCTTCGCGGAGATAGGCTTGAATAAAGTGAATCGTAGTTTGACTTTCAATGCTAGGACTCAAGGCAAGGATCACTTCTTGAATTCCAGCTTCCCGAATACGCAGACGTAATTGTTCTAAACCGAGCTCTTCTGGGCCAACCCCATCAATGGGAGATATTTTACCCATTAAAACATAATAACGTCCCCGATAGACGCTACTTTGTTCGATCGCCAGAACATCGCTGGGATCTTCAACGATACAAAGTGTCGTGGTGTCACGATTGGGCGTGTCGCATAGGCTACAAATTGAGTCAGTCGTGTAATTGTTACAAAACCGACAGTGGCCAATGGTTGACATCGCTTCTGTTAAGCATTCAGCAAGATGTAATCCGCGTTGGCGATGGTGTTGC
>CANNJG010000152.1 GCA_947504795.1 Legionellaceae bacterium | reverse complement strand
TTTAAAAGCCAAAATTAAAAAAATTATTAGCGGATTTTCTACGCTGGCAGAAGCTATAGATGAGGCATTCAGAAACGATCATTTAAATTTTAACTAACTATAAAGCAGACAAAATGGGATTAATTACAATGTGCTATCATTTGGTGGCGCAAAAATCAAACAAAAAACAGATCACACCTTGAGCCGCGAAATCAGGAAAATTGTTGGCACTAGCCACCATTTACCTACCCTGCATCCAGGCTAAGATCGATGTTACAGTCGTATTAATGCGTTCACATCAATAGCGGCATAACCCAAATGACTTAATAGGGCATTACCCATTGCGGATACAAACCAAAGCTTCAATTCATTATACTTGTCTATAGCCATATTCACTTCTTCGATTGAATAATTATGAAATTGCAAAGTTATTATCTCAGAAAAGCGGATGTATCCCCAGTGTTGGTGGTTTAGCCATTAATCCAAGGTATCGCGATAGCGCCTCAACGCGATCACCATCACGACTAGCATGAATACAATAATCGCCACAACTTCACGCCAAATGTCAAAAAAACCAGAGCCTTTTAACAAGATGCCACGCACAATTCTCAAAAAATGGGTGAGAGGCAAGAGTTCTCCTAGAAATTGCGCCCAACTTGGCATCCCCCTAAATGGAAACATAAACCCGGATAACAGCAGCGAGGGTAAGAAGAAAAACATAGCGGATTGCATCGCTTGTAATTGATTGGATGCTAACGTCGAAAACGTTAAACCGACCGATAGACTAGCAGCAATAAAGGGTAAACATAAGAGTAACAACAATAGAACACTCCCTTGCATCGGAACGCTAAATACAAATTTAGCCATAAACAAAATAAGCACTATTTGGAGATAACCCACAATAATATAAGGAAGCATCTTTCCCAACATGACTTCCAACGGTTTCAATGGTGTAGCCAACAAATTCTCCATAGTACCGCGTTCATACTCGCGCGTAATAGCGAGTGCTGTAATCACGACCAACGTCATGGTCAATACCACCCCTAATAAACCAGGTACAATATTGAAGGCCGTGATCGCTAAAGGATTATAGATCGAGTGGATTATAGGTAAATAAGGCGTTTGACTCGCATTCAGAGACCCTAACGGTCCCACCAACTCTTGCTCTAACACCAGCCCCGCAAGATCTGAGAAAACTGATACGGCACGTGACGTTGCGGCTGGATCCGTCGCGTCGGTTTGCAATAGTAACCTAGGATGTAATCCTCGAACCACATCATGACTAAATCTCGGTGGGAAATTAACCACAAACTGTATATCTCCTATCTTGAGCAAATGCTCTGCCTGAGCTTCACTAGCATTGGGGTAGGTAAACCGAAAATAAGTTGAATTTTCCATTCCAACCAAAATGCGCCGACTGATATGCGTGTTATCATTGCCCACAACCGCAGCGGGGAGATACCGAGGATTTAAATTTATTGCAAACCCGAACAAAATAAGTTGAATCAACGGAATTCCCATCATCAAACCAAGGGTCGCTTTATCTCGGCGTATTTGTACAAACTCCTTGGTGATCATTGCCCAAAGTCTAGTCACGGCCTTCGCTACTCTAGGTTGGTAGGGTATCCGGATCGCTAACAAATCCCACATGATTAATCCTGATGTTGCTGTGTTTGGGCTACCAAACTAATAAAAGCATCCTCTAACGTTGAAGGCACTCGCTCGTACTGAATAGCATGCGTTTGTTGAAGTTTTTTTAAACCGTGTTCAATACGATCAACGTCAAACCCACAGGCATGAATTTGCCGACCAAACAATGCTGCCTGTACAACACCGTTTACACGCTTAACCACTTGTAATAAATGAGTGGTTACATCGCCAAAAAGTGTCCAGGTCAGTAATTTCGTCGAGTCAATCACTTCATCCACTGTCCCAGTAATCAATAAAGCTCCGTTTGCTATATAGGCTAGGCGCGTACAGCGTTCTGCTTCATCCATATAATGAGTCGTCATGAGCGTCGTAATGCCACGCTCACTGAGGGTATGAATTCTATCCCAAAAATCACGTCTGGCTATAGGATCGATGCCAGAAGTAGGTTCGTCAAGCAACAAAACTTTCGGTTTGTGCAGCAAACAGGCTGCCAGGGCTACGCGTTGCTTCCATCCCCCGGATAAGCGACCAGTTTGTTGATCTCGACGTTCCAGCAAACCGTGTTCTTGCATAATCGCGAACACACTGTCTTTACGCTGGCCGACGCCATAAACTCGGGCAATAAAATTTAAGTTTTCTTCAACCGTTAAGTCCCCATAAAAACTATAATGTTGCGTCATATAGCCAACATGTTCTTTGATTTTATGCGAATCCTTAAGGATATCAAATCCGATGCACGTTCCTTTTCCGGAGTCAGGGGTTAGTAAACCACATAACATTCGAATGGTTGTCGTCTTACCACTTCCATTAGGCCCCAAAAATCCAAATACCTCGCCTTTTTTGACCGATAAATTGATCCCATTAACCACTGTGCGCCCGGAAAAAGATTTAGTGAGCGCCTGTACATCGATAATAAGTTCATTTGCCATGACTGGATTCAGCGACTACCGTTACTGGGACCCCGGCGATAAGCTGAGCATCGTCTTGGATAGCCGCTTTGATGCGAAAAACAATTTTATCAGCATTATCACGGCTATAGACCAAAGGGGGGATATACTCTGCCTTGGCTGCAATATAAACAATTGTGGCATTCATGGGAACATCACTGCCGGTGTAAAAAAAAGTAATGTTGTTTCCGATCACGATATCGTCTAAATGCGCCAACGGCACAAAAAATTCAATCCAAGTATTGTCACGCGTTAACAGTGACATAACTGGCCGCGCTGCGTCAACAAATTCGCCGTGCTGGTAGTAAGTGTCAAAAATTAGACCTTCTGCAGGCGCGTATAATTGCTTTTGGGATAAATTCCATTGCGCTTGCAGGCGTGAGGCCTCTAATGCGGAATTTGCAGCACGTTGCGCATCTATTTGATTTGGCCTCGCACCTAATAATGCGAAGGCAAGATTAGCCTCATATTGCATTTTAAGAGCCTGCATTTCTTTGAGGTGTTCAATCGCGTTATCCAACGTGTCTTTGTCCATAACCCGCTTGTCAAATAACGTTTGGTTGCGCTTTACACGAATCTCCGCCAGTGATATTTGTGCATCAACTTGTTTAAGTTGCGCCTTAATCGCATTAATTTCAGGAATACGTTTGGGGTTTTTCAAATCCATCCAGCGGGCTTGACCCTGTTTCAACAATGAAGTTGTGTGCTTCACATCAAACAGCTGCGGCTTGGGATCAAGCACGAATAATAAATCACCCTTTTTAACGTGCGCGCCACGGTGAGCGTGCAAATCAAGCATTTCGCCTGAAAACGGCAGCGCAAGATACAGCATTTCACCTTCGACATATCCTTGATACCGTTGTTTAGAAGGATGGCAACCAACTAAAAGAATAAGTATGACCATCAAAAAAGGGCGCATCACGCGCATGGCAGGATCCAATACTCAATATAATTAAGAACAGTATAAGGTAACTATTGGTTAGGTATCAAGAAACGTTGTTCAATCTGCTGAATAAGACCAAAAGTCAATTCAAAATAATGAAGTATTATGGTTTATAGTGGTATTGAAACAGTCTAAAATACTTGGGATCTTTTTAAGTTACTTCGTAAAAAATAATTACCGGGACAGGTTGTCCCGATAATTTAAGAATAAAGTCCTGGCAATGACCTACTTTCACATGGGGAGACCCCACACTATCATCGGCGCGCATT
>CANNJG010000151.1 GCA_947504795.1 Legionellaceae bacterium | reverse complement strand
TGCTCATGGCAATACATCCTGCCGTTGGCGTGGATTCGTTTTTCCATATATGCATAAAAATGGCGCTACCAGCGTCAGGTTTTGTAGGGTGTTTGTTGTAATGGATCACCGCACCAAGTCGATAAGCCTTAATTGACATTTGTTCATAATGTTTGGCGTTAGTTTCACCGTAAACCCATGTGTTATAGTCAGGGCTAGAAGAATCATCAATATATTTATCCTCTTGGGTGATATATTTATAATCCATTTTTACCGCCAGAGGAGCGGCCCCAAACGTGTCGCCGATAGGGAAAATACCTGCGGGCGTTTT
Source organism: Legionellaceae bacterium (assembly GCA_947504795.1). Lineage (GTDB taxonomy): Bacteria > Pseudomonadota > Gammaproteobacteria > Legionellales > Legionellaceae. The sequence goes on along the minus strand of CANNJG010000151.1, from coordinate 3,575 downwards.
TAAGTCGCCCTCATGTTTTTTATCAGAAGTCACGACACCATTACGACCCATAACGGCGCTAGCGGAACGTTTAAAAACTTTCTGCCATTGCCCCTTATTTTTTTGGCATGCAATGACAGTAGCATGGATACCCTCTGATGGTTTGACAATAATAATTTGTGATACCCTGCCCTGTAGCATGACGGTATTTTCTTCGCCAAGATGAGCACACGTATCTATGGCAGTTCCAGCAAAAACGGTTATAGGGAAAATAAACAAGACATGGAGAATACCTAAGCGTATGTTGTCAATACCATACAATACAAAATTAGATTTAACTATAGACATAAAGGGTTCCTTTGTGGTACGATCTGCACAATTTTAAATCTATCCTAACTTAGGTAAAAACACATGGTTGCTAACGTTTGTAAAAACAAAATTATCCGTATGATTAGTTGTGTGGGTATCCTTATTTGGAGTCTAGATCTGTTGGCAATGGATGTGCCAATTTATAACTATCCGCTTAATTATAGTCAGACAATCAGCGATTATCTTTCCAGTAATGCGCCTGATTATTCTTCACCAATGTTAACACCAGATTATCAAAAACAACGATTAAAGGATTTTTATAATCATTATTTTGCTAGCACTCCCCAGGGACTTTCGCCTTGGAGCGAACGAATGGTCGCTACTGTATTACCTTATATGAGACAATTTGAATTGACAATACTCGAGGAGTTTAATAATCAAAACAAACCATTCGACAAGCGCCATTATGCCGAAAATTTCCAGGAAAAAACTCCAGAGTGGATTTATTCCATGCAACAAAATATAAATCTTGACACCATTGATATGAAGTTCTTTCAACGACAAAACAGGGCAATAGCGATAAACAATACGAGTGCGCGTGCCCTACCTGACGATGCGCCAGATTTTTTTCATACCAGCATTCCTGGGCAAGGGTTTCCTTTCGATAATTTACAATGTTCAGCCATTTGGGCAGGAACCCCGTTATATGTTCTAAGTATCACGCATGATAAAGCATGGTCATTAGTCTTAACGCCTGATGGTTATTCTGCATGGGTCAAAAGTCAGGATATTGCCTACACCTCGCCTTCGTTTATTAAACAATGGCAAGAGCATGCTAAGAAAGGCCTCGTCGCGATTACTAAAGCAGGGTTGAGTATTTTAAATGATAAATCGCAATTTCAATTCACTGGGTATATTGGGGCCGTGTTTCCCCTTGCAACCAAAACAGAAGAACAACTATCCATTTTGATCCCCGTCAAAAATGCGCATGGATGGGCCAATATTAAAACGGCCATTGTAAAAAATAGCGATGCTGTTGAAATGCCTTTACCTATGTCAAAGAAGAATATGGCATCCATCTTAAAGCAATTACAAAATCGCCCCTATGGATGGGGTGGTGTGTTTTTTCATAATGACTGCTCTCAAGAAATGAAAAGTATATTTGCACCCTTTGGAATTTGGTTGCCACGTAATTCAGCGCAACAAGCGAAATTAAGTACCAGTGTAGATTTGTCCTCTAGATCAATAGATGAGCGGTTGGACTATTTGCGCTTTCAGGGACACCCCTTGTTAACACTCATCTATATTGGGGGACATGTTATGCTATATGTAGGAAATCATGATACAGAAAATGGCTTAAACACCCCTATCACCTATCAAAATGTATGGGGATTATCTCCCAAAAGCAAAGATAAGCGTTATATAATCGGCCGAGCAGTATTTTTTCCATTGTTGAAATCTTATTCTGAGTTACCCCATGTTGTTTCTTTAGCAGAAAAAGCTCATTTTAAATTGGTGTATCTTGATGACTTGTATGAGACGAATGGCCCGCAGTCGTTTGTGCAGCGATATTCTAATTTTCGTTAACATGTATTTTTAATATCCCACGTTGTCCCGAGACGCAGCCCGTGTTCTTATTTGTCTGCTCGTTACGATGACAGCCGCGTTTTATAGGATAAAGGATTCAGCAAAACAACCCAGCATGGATTGGTTTCTGACCCATCACGTTCATGTGTGCGATGGGTTTTGACCTCTTTTTCAGATAAAACATGCTATACTGCGAATCATATTAGCAAAATAATAATCAAATAATGAGATTAACTTTCAAAGAGCCGATTGCGCCTAGGTATTGATACATCAATCCTGTAACCAATAGGGTGCATCTACTCATGCACCGCTTATGAATACGCATATGCAGAGAATGCTGGAAAACTATATTCGCGTTGATGAAGAAACAAGACTATTGATTCTTCAGCGCGTGCAAGACATAGAAAAACCAGTGGTTTCTAGCGCGGCGTTGTCATTGTTTGTTCAGCCATCGTTAAAACCCAAAGGTTTGCACTATACCACAGAAGACCAGCAAGGACAGATGATAGACCACCAGGACGCAGGGTTTGACTTGACGCCTTTAATCAACGGATTGAAGCACTATACGGATGAGTATAAGAAGACTCAAGCGGAGCCGGATTGGCAAGTACTTGATAAAATATGGATAGAGGAAGTCGGACGTGCACAACGTGAGGTACCTGCTCATATTGCCCATGAATACTGTCACCCTGCTCGAGATCTTGACGAAATAAATAAAAACAATGAATTGTTGAATGCATCTAATCCTGGCAACCTAAGACGACTCCTCAAACTTTATAACTATGATACGGGTAATTATGATGTGTGGTTTTCCCCTGGTTCCTATTCGGTCGATTCTGGATTAGGTTTTTTATTTGGTATCTCACGACCCATTGTTGCGGCTGTCGTGAGGGGGTGCTGGTGCTGGCGACGCTCCCCAGAGTGGTTGCACGCGGGGAGCAGCGATGATGAGCAGCGCGCACTAACCACCATCGATAACGTCAGAACGAGCGATCGTGAGCAGTCGCTACTCAATTTAAGCCAGCCAATGCATCCTAATGCACCGCCATCAATGGGTAACCCTTAGTTCTGATAACGCTCCGAACAATAAATCAATCGTCTAAATTATGGAGTTAGCCATGAACATGGATACCTTTTAATTATTATTTGGTATATAGTTACCAACAGCGTTTTAAGGCATTATCAAAAGACTGTGTCGGTTATTCAAGGACGAACTCATGCGCATTGTTGTCATTGTGTTTTATTTATTAATTATCATCATTGGAGTGAGTTTTGCGGCTTTGAACGCGGCGTCCGTTCAAGTTAATTTATACGTTACCAAAATTGATGTTCCTGCATCGGTGCTGATGGCCCTCACGCTGGCGGTTGGGGTTGCGATTGGGTTTTGTTTGTTTGGGGTACGTCACTGGCGTTTGAAAGCAGAGCATCGTAGAATCAAGAATCAATTGCAGTTAATGGAACGAGAAGTTAAAAATCTAAGATCGATACCTTTACAGGATCAACATTAGTGATGCTTATGATAAATTTATGGCCTTTATTATTACCGACGGCTGCGTGGTCTGGATGGTGGATGGCGAAACGCAGAATTTTAGGTGAGCCTCCAAAGCCCGAGAATCAACTGACTCGAGAGTATGTTGTCGGTTTAAATTATTTATTAAACGAACAACCTGACAAAGCAGTCGATGTGTTTATTAAATTAT
>CANNJG010000150.1 GCA_947504795.1 Legionellaceae bacterium | reverse complement strand
TTTGATCCGAGGCCAGAATTTAATGAAGAAACACTGCCGCGGAGTTTTACTTTTGATGATTATATTACGAATGTGACGTCTTGGTTCCCTCTTACTTCTTCATCTTCTGGTCTCGGTTTTGATGTTGCGTTAATTCGATCGACGGGTCGGGTCGCGGTGACGGACGTATTGCCTTGCGGCGGTTGCCGGGCGCGCATGGGTTGCTGCCAAGCTCGCCCACACGATGATTTGGCGGCTGTCCGCCGTCTTGATGAGGTGAGAATCGCCGATCTTACGCTATCGCGTGAAAATCTAAGTCGGCCGACAAATCCATTAGGACTGGTGCATTAGTCTCGTGAAGAAGCGCAATCGTGATTTGCGCTACCCTAAAATCTCGACATGCCTGTAAATGATCTTGCCCAGAAAACTCAGACACCTTGCTCAGCCACTTTTTTGACTTAAAATGATACAGGTGTTTTATAACCGGGCATCGAATGAAGTCGTTTTCTATGGTAATAAATTTCAATGTACTCGAACACGTGTTTTTTAGCTAAGTCACGTGTTGAAAACTTTTAACCATGAATAGCTCCAACCTTAAAACTGTGATTCCAGCTTTATAAGCCAAGAAATTCTGTTGCAAAAAATTCGGAGCAACGGGTAATTGATGGTTGCTGTTTGTTGTTGCTTTAAATTTCTTTGCGGCTTTTGCTCGCCATCCATGCGCTCGTATGATTCTGGCAACTCGATGTTTACCAACAGGGTTGCCCTCGTTATTTAATCGTTTGGTGATCCGATGAGCAGAAGGCTTGCGATTAAGCCAGGCCTAATAATCACTCACTGATACAGAAAGCATGCGACACATTAATATCAGTGAAAATTTATTTGATTCTTCCTTAATCATAGCGTACCTCACTTGGACTCCTTCACGAAGTACGCCGTCGCCGCTTTTTTTAAGAAGGCACTCTCCTCTGCAAGCCTAGTACTCTCTTGCTTTAAGCGAGTCAACTCGGCTTGTTGAATTTTTTGATTTTCAAGAGAGCTCCCGCTTTGTTTCCGTTTGCTCGCCATGAATATAAGAGTGACTCTGATAGGCCAAGATCTTTGGCCACCTGAGGAATGCCATCTTTGTCTGCTCGTTCTAAAGCTTGATCTTTAAATTGAGGGCCATATTTTTTCCTGATTGCTTTTTGTTCTAAATCATTGTTGCTCATTTTTCACCTCTGCTTAAGATTTTACTCTCTTAGCAAGGTGTTCGAAATTTAGGGCAGGATCAAACTTAAAAACGGTCGCCAACCAGAGCGCTTCGTAATGTAAATGTGGACGGTACGGCGGTCAAGGCCAAGAATTTATAGGAAAAAACTTTTATTAATCATATCGACGTATAACTCATAAGAATAGTTCGAATCATAATCCAGATGGCCTTTGAAGTTCACCCATTGATCCGGGGGATTATCACAATCGGCAACTTGGAGGGTGAGTTTGGCTTTAGAAATCCCGATTGCGCCATACGATAGGGTTTGGATCGTGCCTGTGTCGACAGGTGCACACGATGTAGGCGATGTGGCGGCACTATTATTGATAATCAAGCGGAATTTATAGGTATGTGGATCTGAAGTTTGAATAACTATATTCACATCGCCAGGCACATCAGCAGCTAGTGCGTTGTATGAGGCGAATAAGAGGGCTACAATATTAATAAGTTTCATGATGATCTCGCCATAAGTTCTGTCAACGTACTGAATAGTATAGCGACGTAGGTTGAGTGTGTCATTGAAAAAACTAATTTGTCATCGATTTCGAGCGAGGTTAACGGATGCGTATCAAACGTTGTAGAACTAGAATGGGTTTTGGATGGTTGTTGATAATGACGGTAACCCTCGCCTATGCGGGTGTAGAGGATTATGCGGCCTATTGCAACCAAAAAGGAGGCAGAGTGATGCCAATGACGACTTGGTATTCGGGTCCCGCAGGGACCACGTCAGGATGGACTCAATCATTTTGTAGCTTTGAACGTGATAAGGGATTTATTGTTATTGGTTTAGAAACCTTTGCTTCTCCAAAACCCAATATTGCCGCAACTTATATGAAAACACTGCCAGAAATTAACGAAAAATCGCCTTTATTTCAAGGAGCAGCGCATAATCCTTCGTACAATGTTTGCCAAAATCTCGGCGGTACCGCCATCAATTATAAACAAAATGGATCTTTTCGCGCAGACGGCGGGGATGAGAGTGACATATGCGTTTTTGGAGATGGTTCGATGGTCAGTGCGTGGTCATTAATTTATATGGCGAATCACCGTCAAGGCTATGATGAGGTTAAAAACAGTGCAAACGCAGATCCTTTGCCGTTGACAATAGCCCCATGAGCGACGATGCGCTCATTCAACAAGCCATTGACTCAGCCCATACCCGTGGGCAACCTCCACGTGAATCGGTTGTGATTTTTGGAGCTAGTTTTAATCCTGTTACCCAAGGTCATCTTGGATTGATTCGCACGTTGTTAGCGGATCCAATCCTCAACGATCAGCCTATTTATCTTATCCCTGCACGGCAGTCCCCTTTAAAGTCACCTGAAACCTATGCATCTGCAACGGATCGACTTAACATGTTGACCTTAGCCTTAGATCAGCACTTTGAGGGCGCCGATCGCGCACGCTTGTCGATTCAAACCTTAGAAATCGATAGACCCGCTCCTTCGCGGATGACCGTGACGTTGGCCTTACTCACAATTCAGCATCAGGCACACCAACGATACACGTTGGTGTGTGGTTATGATCATTGGGCGTGTTTTAATCAATGGTACCAGTGGAAGGCGTTTAAAGATTTAGCGGCGCTAATCTTTTATCCTCGTAAGGGCATTTCTGTCTTAGATTCAGAAAGTCTGGCAAACTTACGACAACTGCTCGAAGTGGGTATTGACGTGACGATAGTATGCACAGACAAAACGCAAGTGGCAGCGGGAGAGGCGGCTTGTCAACAGGCACGGTGGATATATAATAACCAGGCTCGCATCACACCCAGTTGTGCGACCGATATTCGTGCTTATTATCATCGAAGCAGAGGGGAAACACAGGTCGCTATCCCATCAGGAATTACTCCTGAAGTACATCACTATATCTTACACCATGGATGTTACCGATAGCATTCCACCACCATGACAGCAATAAAGAACAAGAGTACGATGGTCAGCAATCCTAGACCCCCTGGTACTCGATAACCGCTGTGCTTAAGGACGTATCGTCCTTTAACGACCATTAAAACGGGTAAGACACCCATTAAAAAAGCGACGAGCGCCCCAGCCCAACTCAAAATTTGATTGAATCCAGTAGGAATGAGCCACAGAAAAATCATTGGTGGAATGTAGGTTAAACACAACAGTAGCGCGCCATGCAATCCTTTGGGCTGCATTTGTAAGCCATCTGCAAGGGTGTGGTATAAGGCCATAGATACCCCTAAGAAAGAGGTGATCACCGCAAATAAGGCAAATAGGGTCAGAATGGTCGCTAAATATGGATTGTGAGTGATATGAATCAAGGCAGAAGCTACTGCCGTGCCATTGTCTAAACTATGGGCAATTGCGCGCAATCCATAGGGGCCAAGAAGCGGAATATTACCCAGCGTTGCGATTTCCCATAAAATATAGATGAGTAACGTAATGGCACTGCCTATCAATACAGCTTTTTGCAACAAGGCCGCATTACGTTCAAAATATGAACTTAAGGATGGGATAATAATACTGTAACCAAAGGCAGTAATTAATAACGGTAATGCATTGGGGATAGTCCAAACGTTTTGCGGAAGTTGTTGCAGTAAATGCGGATGAAGGGTCGGCATTGTGATCCCTAAAATCAATAAGTAGCTTATAGCTAGTCCTACTGAAATCCAGCGATTCACATGGTCGACTGCGCGGATCCCAAAAAAGATAAACAACCCAATTAGTCCAATAAAGCCTAACATGCCGGACAATTT
>CANNJG010000149.1 GCA_947504795.1 Legionellaceae bacterium | reverse complement strand
TCGCTGCAGAGGCACTGTTTGCAGCTCGCAAAGGGTTGGATTACCTTGTGAAAATTAGCGGTGCTGAGGCTAAAAGCGACATTTTCTATATTACAGATTTGGGCATAAACGCAATCGTATGCCCCATGGTTGAAACTGAATTTGCCATGAGAAAATACATGGAAATGTTGCCCGAAGGCACTTTCAATCATATTAGCGTAACGATTGAGACGATTACGGCTGTGGCTAACATTGATAGCATTATTCGAAAGGGTAAAGCCTTGACAGAATTAGTCATCGGGCGGACAGATTTAACTGCCTCATGGAGTGGAGATAACGTGGAATCTCCTAGAACCACTGAGATGGTCAAGACAGTTGCAAGAGCTGGACGTGCAGCAGGGCTGAAGATCGCCATGGGTGGCAGTATCAGTCACGAAACTAGGGCGTTGCTGCAAAGCGATGCAGAGTTGCGTGGGTTGATTGATTATGTTGAAACACGCAAGGCAGTGATGCTAGTAGAAGATTTTATACAAGAGAGCACATTAGCGCATGCGCTTCAATTGGAGGAAGCCTTGCTGCGTCGCCGAGTAAAAGAATCTGAGCGCACATTTTCTGCGATAAATAGCCGCATAGCAACGCTATCTAAGCGGGGGCTAATTAATGAAACCATTATTGCTCTTGGACTTTGATGGCGTGCTGTTTAACAGCGCCTATGAGGCTTATCAAGTATGCGAGCATTTTGCCAGCAAGCACCCTGAATATCGACGAAGTGTGGACTTCGAAGAGTTCATGGGGTTTCGATCTTACCTAACGGATGCTTGGCAGTTCTGTCGGTTGTATCAAAAGAACAGGCTTTTGGATGATGTTCAAAAACTTTATATCGTAAAACCAGATGAGCATGACTGGGAATTTTCAAAGAGGTTTTTCGAAGCTCGCGCTGAAATGATGAAAGATGATGACTGGGCAAAGCTTATGTCGCCCTATCCATTTTTCTACCAACTGCGTCCATTGCTGAAGCAGTATTCAGACTCATTCAAAATTCTTTCCACTCGCAACGTTGCATCAATTCAGAAAACTTTAGATTTTTTTGAAGCGGATGGCATTGAAATATATGGGCAAGAGCACATCCGTGAACACGGGTCAAAGCTTGGTGTCGCAAAACATAACAAGTGGCTGTCAAACGGTTGCTATGTTTTTTACATTGATGATATGAACTCGCATTTGGAACCGTTCAAAAACGAGGTTGATTTGTGCATCCACGTAAATTGGGGCTATGACGTTTCAACTTCTAACAGTTATACGCAAGAACAAGCCTTTCATCTAATACAAGGTTTCTTGCGTATAGCGTATGAATAATTAGTCAGTCTACACATTAGATAAAAATCATGAAATATAGCGACCAAATTGGTAAATGGTTACGCGATCTTGGCTATACACATTATTTTTATGTTGGTGGTGGAAATATTATGCATCTGACCGAAAGTTTGAGTCGGTATCTGGCAGGCGTACCTGTTGTGCACGAAGTGGCCGCAGGTATCGCTGCTGAGTATTTCAATGAAATTTCTTCTTCGGGTCGTGCTTTGGCGTTGGTCACGACGGGTCCTGGTATTACAAATGCAGTCACAGCAATTTCTGGCGCATGGCTTGAGAGCAGAGAGTTATTGGTGGTTGGCGGTCAAGTAAAAACCGCAGACTTGTCTACTGATGGGCTTCGTGGACGCGGGATTCAAGAAGTCGATGGTGTTGCGCTTTTGCGTTCAACAACCAAAATCGCACGTCAATTTCTTGCGCCAGTAAATGCGGCCGAATTCAAAGAGATTGTTTCTGCCTCATGGTTGCCACGCAAGGGGCCGGTTTTTATCCAAATTCCCCTCGACGTGCAAGCGGCTAACGTAGAGCCAGAATCTATAGGGGAAACGCCCCATGCAGTATTGCCAGTTGTGTCTTCTCAGATGTTGTCTTGTGTTGTTGAGCGCTTTAATAATAGCCTGAAACCTATTTTGTTGATCGGCGGCGGTGTGAGCTATGAGCAGGCAGTAGCGCTGCAGCAACGCTTAGTTGAGTTACAAGTTCCGGTTATGACGACATATAACGGCGCAGACCGTGTGGATGGTGATGCGTCTTATTACCTCGGACGACCGAATACATGGGGACAGCGTAGCGCCAACATCATCTTGCAGCAGTCAGATTTGATCATCGCAGTGGGGACCCGTTTGGGTATGCAGCAGACAGGGTTTAATTGGCAAGAGTTTGGCCGTGATGCGCATATTGTTCAAGTCGAGATCGATCCAGCTGAACTACGCAAAGGTCATCCCCGCATTGATGACGCGCTGTGTGTTGATGCAAATGATTTTCTTGAAAGGTTTGTAGCTCATGATCTCAAGCCACATCAACCATGGCTGGTGTATGGACAAAAAGTAAGAGCCTTAGTTCCTCGTGTAGAGACGGTCAACCAAACAGGTGCAGACTACATTTCGCCGTATGACTTTATCGTAACGCTCGAAACATTGACAGATGCCAACGATCTTATAATACCTTGCAGCAGCGGCAGTGCATTTACTTTGTCAATGCAGCTATATAAGCAAAAATTTGGACAGCGCATGCTAACCAATAAATCGTTGGCGTCGATGGGCTACGGTTTGTCCGGTGCAATTGGTGCTTGTGTGGGAGCGGGGAACGAGCGGCGTACGATTTTGTTAGAGGGTGATGGTGGTTTTGCGCAAAATATGCAAGAAGTGGGAACTGCTGAGATCAATAACTTGAATCTAAAAATTTTTGTTTTCCACGATCAGGGGTATGCGTCAATCCGATTGACGCAAATTAATTACTTCAAGGGTAAGTATCTTGGCTGCGACCGTAAATCTGGACTTGGGCTGCCAAATTGGGACAGCCTTTTTAGCGCATGGAATGTGCCGGTTGTTCATGTCAATCGGGGTTTTGAAAAACTCCCAGTCTTTTTACAGTACTTCAATAGCCCAGGTCTGTGTGCATTCGTCGTGCATATCGATCCTGAACAGACCTACTTCCCGAAAATCTCAAGTCGAATAACGGAGACGGGATCTATGGAGTCGAATCCTATTGATAAAATGTCGCCCGAGATCGACTATCTTGAGCGTATCAACGATTGGTAATAGCAATATTACCGCAGGACTACTTGAGGCCGTTAAGTTTGAATTATTATGACTACTCAATAAACGTGACTATTACGCACTTATCATGAAAGAAGATGATAAAAGAATTGGTATGCTAGAAAGCCGTTAGAAAGTGTTGTAGGTTATTCATAAACCTTCAATTATGTAATTTTATACTAAAGTAGTTTTAATAATTATTGAAATTACTAATTAAAACTTGCAGTAAATTTTTATAAAAAATTTCCTGAGATTATTTAATGAAAAATATATTTGTAACTCAACCTTATTTACCACCATTAGATGGTTGATCTTAGCTAGTATCGGCCAATGTAGACTATGAAAACACTACTTGTTATTGGCGGCACTGGCTTCTTTGGAAAATCTATTTTAGATGCATTCTCCCGAGGTTTACTGGAACCTTGGAATGTAACCCATATCATAGTCTTGTCTAGAAATGCGCATGCGTTGATTCAAGATTCGCCACAATTCATTTCTCAAAGAGTTACTCTACTCTCTGTAGATGTTACGACAACGGTTAGCTTACCATATGCTGATTTTGTTATTCATGCGGCAGCTTCAACGGATGCTAGAGACTATATTTCCCAACCTGAAAGTGAGAAAAAGAACATCCAAGCGGGAACGTATAACTATTGTAGATTGGCTAAAAAGTATCATGTGAAAAGTAAAATTATTTACGTCAGTTCTGGTGCGGTCTATGGTGTGCAAGTATCGACAGTTGATAAATTAGATGAACTTAGTAAGCCAACTAATATAACCAATATGGATTTAGGTAAGCAGGATTATGCGGTGGCTAAACTAGATGCTGAATTAGCAATTATTCAATTAGGTTTAGATGGGCTAAATGTCAGTATTGCC
>CANNJG010000148.1 GCA_947504795.1 Legionellaceae bacterium | reverse complement strand
ACACGTGATGATTACATACAGATAATGCCGTTCAATATTATTTTAAATAATAGCTAGCAACAACCTGTATTTCTCCGAACGCTTACTCTAATTCCATGGCTTCTACCGGTAAAAACAAAAGCCATTTGATCATGTAAATAATCTTTATGCAAGATGTGTATAAGATTCAGGGACAAGCCGCGGCACGTAGGCGGTGGGGAGCAATTGTCAACACGCCCTAGTTATTATAAAAATAAGGCTTGTAAATCATTGGTGAACCGACGCCCCAATGCGGTAATTTGCCATCCATTGGGGTGGTAGACGATTAATCCACGTTCGGCAGCGAGGTCTAGCTTCGGCATTAAATGCTCGAGATAGAGGCCGGTACGCGCTGGAAATAACTGAAAGTGAATCATTTGCTCTAAACGACTGACGTTCAGCATAAATTCAAATACTAAGGTTTTTGGATCCAAGCGTGTGTGTTGAGTTAGATAGGGCTTATTGGGATTGAGGTAATCTTTAGGTTGACGGTATTTTTGCGTTCGAGAAATGCAATTTACCCCAGGGTTTGTGTGTTTTCCATGCGCGCCAGCACCGATTCCGTAATAATCCCCAAAGAGCCAATAGTTTAGATTATGATTGGCCATGCGGTCTTGTTGGCAGAATGCTGAAATTTCATAATGTTGATAGTGATGTTGATGGAGTAATGCAAAACCTGCTTCTTCAATGTCTGCAGTCAACTCTTCGTGGGGCAATACTGGTTTGGTACGATAAAACTCGGTGTTGGGTTCAAGCGTTAGTTGATACCAGGAAATATGAGCGGGTGCATACTGAATCGTCTGTTGCAAATCAGCTAACGCTTCTGTGAACGTTTGTTGCGGCAAGCTGTGCATGATATCGATATTCAAATTACTAAAGCCGGCTTGTTGGGCTTGTTGAATGGCATCATGGGCCTGTCGATCATCATGAATTCTGCCTAATTGTTGCAGATGTTTAGGATTGAAACTTTGGATGCCTAAAGAGAGGCGGTTAATGCCAATAGCATGATAATCTGCAAACCGCCCACGCTCTATCGTCCCGGGATTAGCTTCTAAAGTAATTTCGATGTCATCCCTCCAGGCGATACGTTTTTTAATTTCGGTGAATAGGTAGTCGTAACACGCTGCTGAAATCAAACTCGGTGTGCCACCTCCAATGAAGATAGTAGAAAGCGTTTGGGCAGGGTACAAAAGAAGATCCTGCTCTATGTCGGCGATCAAAGCATTCATATAATCCCATTCCGGGCGTACCGCAGGACTCTGGTGAGAGTTGAAATCACAATAAGGGCATTTACGCACACACCAGGGGATATGAATATATAAAGAAATTGGGATCATGGCTGCAAATCATATGAATTTTCTGTTATGGTTACCCTATTGTACTACATTTAAGGATAAGCTATGACCAACAAAAAAGTACGGGTTACCGTCACCGGGGCTGCGGGGCAAATTGGCTATGCATTATTGTTTCGAATTGCTTCTGGGCAAATGTTTGGTGATGCAGATGTTGAGTTGAATTTACTAGAATTAGAGCAAGCATTGCCCGCCCTGAATGGCGTGGCTATGGAGTTGGATGATTGTGCTTTTCCAAGACTAAAGCGCATTGTCTGCACTTCGGATATGAATCAAGCGATGGATGGAACGAACTGGGCGTTATTGGTAGGATCTGTTCCGCGTAAGCAAGGGATGGAGCGTTCAGAGTTACTGAATATCAACGGGGGCATTTTTATTAAGCAAGGCAAAGCTATCAACGATAATGCTGCAGATGACGTGCGCGTTTTTGTGGTAGGTAATCCTTGCAATACTAATTGTTTGATTGCCAAAAGTCATGCTCAAGATATTCCAGCGGATCGGTTTTATGCGATGACGTTATTGGATGAACTCCGTGCGCGCACTCAATTGGCAAAAAAAGCCAATGTCGATATAACGGCCGTGTCGGAAATGACGATTTGGGGAAACCATTCTGCGACACAATTTCCGGATTTTTATCATGCGAAAATTAATGGCAAACCTGTCCCAGAAGTCATTACAGACGCAGCTTGGTTAAACGATACATTTATTCCAACGGTCCAACAACGCGGTGCTGCCGTTATCAAAGCACGGGGTGCTTCTTCAGCAGCATCGGCTGCTAATGCTGTGGTGGGTAGTGTTTGGAATTTACTTAATGATACCGCAACAGGTGAATCATTCTCGATTGCACATTCCTCGACGGGTCAATATGGCGTGGACCCCGGATTAATTTTTTCATTTCCTACGCGTGTGGAACAGGGCAAAGTGCATATCTGCGAAGGCTTATTAATGAACCCGTTTTGCCAAGAAAAATTTAATGCAACTTTGACAGAATTGCGCGCAGAACGAGATGCAGTTAAAGAGCTGGGGTTATTAAAGGCTTGAGTGCCGCGCACCAGGAGAACGGAACATGTTGGATATATACGAAGAATTAAGGAAGATGTATAAAAAAAACACATCAAATAAGCCGCGTCGCTATAACCTGTTATGGCTCCTTGTCATCCCCCTTGCTGGGATTGCGTTAGTGCATTTTTGGGCGCATATCTCAGCAAGATTTTAGGTCTTAGCCGGATTTTTTTATCCAGTATCCATCGGCGATTACCGCATCACAAGAGTAATTGCCGGGTCTTTACCCAATCTTGGTACGCATTTTTCTTATTTTTAGGATGACGTAATAAATCGGCTGGGTGATAACTCACAATCACTTTGATGCCTTGGTATTGATGAACTTTGGTGCGTAACTCAGTCAATGAGAGGGCGGTATTGAGTAAATGCTGTCCTGATACACGCCCGACTGCCAAGAGTACTTTGGGTTGAACGAGTGCGATTTGTTGTGACAAATATTTACCGCATTGTGCGATTTCAGAAGACTCAGGATTGCGGTCGTTCGGTGGATGGCATTTCAGTACATTCGCAATATACACTTGTTCTTGCGTCAGGCCCATTGCGTGGATCATGTTATTTAATAACGCGCCGGCTTTCGCCACAAACGGTAACCCTTGTTGATCGTCATCAACGCCTGGTGCGCCACCGACTATCATTAAAGACGCTTTAGGATTGCCTCGAGCAAATACGCTTTGGGTACGTGAGGCATGTAAAGGACAGCGGGTGCAAGCCGCTACCGTCGATGCCAAGCCTTCGAGTGTTACAGGGTTCTCGGTCCTTGGGGGTCGAATGACCCAAGTATGAATGCCCATTTGCTGGAGATAATAATCGTTTAGCGTCATAATGGCTCTTTTAGTTCATACGGTCATTGCTCGCAAAGTCAGCAATGGTTAATTCACAGCCTCAACTTCACGCCCCGGTATCTTTTCAAATACCAATAAGGCCCAATCATCGTCGCGTTCAGATGTTACCAAGGTGAAGTGCGATTGATAGTGTTCAATGAGTTGATGTGTTTGATTCGCTAGAATCCCCGATAATACCAGTGTTCCATGTGGATGTAACAGCGTGTAAAAGACAGGTTTTAATTCCAAGAGCGGTTTGAGTAAAATATTGGCAATGATAATATCAACATTAGGCTTTGGACTGTTAGGGTAAGCGATGGTTATTGTGGCAGGCTCAATAGCATTGATGTTTGCGTTACTTTGGGTGGCGGTCAATGCTTGAGGGTCGATATCTAGGGCATGGACATGACGAGCGCCGAGTTTTAGGGCAGCGATACCCAGAATGCCAGACCCGCAGCCGAAATCTAACAAGGTTCGACCGTGAATGGGTGCTTGCTCCAGCCAAGTTAAACACAGCGACGTGGTAGGGTGCGAGCCGGTCCCAAAAGCCAAGCCGGGATCTAAGGTCATATTAATTGCTTTTGGATCAGGGGGAGTATGCCAAGAAGGGCAAATCCATAAGTGTTTCCCAAAGCGCTGTGGTTTAAAATCAACCAAACATGTTCGCTCCCAATCCTGTTGCGGGAGCGTGTCAAAAAAACAAGAAATTTGAGGATAATCGGCTTTGATAGCGGATAGAACGTTATCGATGTTCATGGTTT
>CANNJG010000147.1 GCA_947504795.1 Legionellaceae bacterium | reverse complement strand
TCCGAACGATTACCTATTGCCGAATGTTTGGTACGAGATATCCTAACTCAACCGGTCTATCAAGAAAAAAAAAGTATTTGGGAAAATATTACAAATAGACAGGGCGCGTTCCTGTTTCGGCGAAATTTTTTTACGTCGATGGATACTCTGCACCCAATACACCACTTATTAAGTGATAAGCCTGCACTGCAATCTGCATTCAATACATGGACAAAGACTCTGAGCCTCGATACAAAACAATATGACTCTTTACTAGATGTTTATGGCCAATACGGTAGTGCCGGCATTGAACGTCTATTTAAAGTCTGGACATACGAGTCTGATCCATTTAAGCAAGCGGCCTTCAACGAGACCCATGCATTTTTGTTAAAACATATGCCCAGCTATTTGCCCTTCGTGGAAGATAAAGCCTTTCATGACATTATTGCAAAAATTGCGAACTTCAGCGTAGAAAAACGCAGTTGGTGGACGGCGCTTATCCAAAACCATGGAGAGTATCAGGGCTACAGTGATTTAACTTACTTATACCAGATATTTATTGATGCCACAGTGGTCATTGAAGAAATGGGGCTCACTTTCTATAGCCTAACTCACATCAAGGATAAGAGGGATCTTCCTTCAATGCTCGCTGATACGATAACCCTTTTGAAAAAATGTGCCGAACAAGACAGAAGGTTGCAGTGGACCTGCATTCATAACGTACATATTAAGCAGCAAGATGGTTTGCATTTTATTATCCCGGAGATGCAATTAGATGAAGCACTTCCCTTGGATATCGAACGGCTTAAAACCGACATAACAACGAGTCTAGACACTGATCTCCAGCGCATCAGTTCAGGTTTTTATCACTATCTTGCCAAGCAAACGGTACACCTTTCTCTTGAAACATATCGTCGCACTCTTAAAAACATATTTTCAAGTTCTGTTCTAACAAACAAAATTAAATTAATGATGATCTATGTCTTAGCCAAAACAACCAGTACTGGTGCGAATGCAGTATTTAATCAGGAACAAGTCTTTGAAGAATGGAGCTGCTTCAAACAGCGCACTGACAAACTCGAATATATGGAACGCATTAAAGCAAATCGTAGTGGTTTCGCCAGATTTTTCTTTACTAGAGCTATTCAAGACATTGGTGGGGATACAGAAGTACGTAACCAAGTACTGCAATCCATTATGAATATGAGCGTTACGCCGCCAATGAGCTTTTTAAACAAGTTAATAACGCTGAGCGAATATAAATTTCTAGATCCGAACCTCTCGATTTTACAAATGAAATCAGTCCAGCAAAATATGCAGATTAAAATCGACGAAGCCGCAGCGTTGTACGCGCTTTATCCTGAAGCCATGGCGCAAGCGATACGTTTTATCAAAACAGAAACGATTCAGGCCAATGCGCAAGGACGGTTTATCGCAACGCCAGAGGATGTCACTCTGTTAGAAACATTTATTCTTTCTTGTAAAATACTTACGGACGACAAGCATAATACATTCAGCAATCATGGACTCAACCCCAAGGAGATCTTGCTGCCCCTGCTCACGACCTTTCATTTAGAGTATGCCACAAAAGAAGAGCTTGAAAGGCTCATTAAAACGCATTACGACAGGATACATGGCACATTAAATCAGAGCTATAAAGATATCATACCCGTCATGTTACCTTATGGGTTATCTCTGTTTAAATTGATAGAAAGTCGACACCCGGCCAGCTTAACTTATCAAACACTAGATGCCCTTCTGCATGATCTGCTGGAGATCATATGCCAACCAAAACCAGTGACTAAAAAACAGATTAGATCTTGGGTCGATCAGCACTATGGTCATCATTTTGCTAAAAATACGCTGATTGACATAAAAGATAAGGTGGACTTTCACACACTATTCGACAAACTTGGGTGCCAACAGAAGGAAACGCGCCATAGCATAATCCAGCTCATCAGTAACTTTGATGAGGAGGATGAAAAAAGTGACCACTCAGATCTCGCGATAGGTTTGGTCAATTTTACAGGCATTTTGGGCATTGATAAGAGCCTCTTGTTACTTTCGTTTTGTCAGGAAGCGTTTAAAACAGATGGATTGCTGTCACGCGGTAAACAGACTATAACCGCTGGCAATGGTTATATACGGCAGTTTAGTGTGCTTATTAAGACCTTGCTTACGCGTAATTCAACTGCTGAATTTGAACGATATATGGATATCGCACATGAACATCGTATCAAAAAAGGGGATGTTCGAAATAGCCTGGCGAAATGCGACTATTTGCTCAACACCCTTTATCCTTGCCTAATGAAACAAGGTATACCGCAGAAGGAGGCTCTCAACTTTGCTGCACACTTAGTTTGTCAGAGTCCTTTGGAAGCGCTGCAAGTTTCCCATGATCAGGTTAACTTTGTTTCTGCAGAGAAGATCCCTCTCTACTTACTTTCTGTGCTAGCTCAAGAGATTGAACAATTTAATGCACCTGTGGAACAGTTGCAACGTACCTTACACCTACTCCGTACAGAAATTCAGGCTATTACCGACCCATTACTGACTGGCACTCTTTTTTTGGATCAATGTCAAAAAATGGTAGGTTTAATTAACGCAATTGATACGGCCATCGAGGACCGAACAACTGAGCATAACCAAAAGACTATTTTTAGGAGAGTACGGCACTTTATAGTGACGCAAATCTCTTATCAACCCAGCGTTTCCGATGATGAGTTTATGCGTCTTCAATGTGCCGCTATTGTAGAATTATTGAGAAGTATTTCAAAAGAAATTCCTACAGTTAATCGTCAGATGACCACACGCTTTCAAGACGTCGTAGGACATCTTTATGAAAAAAAAACGGAGTTAATCAATGCTTACAGTAATCTTGCAATTCGTATCAATGATTTTATTACAGCGGCACTATCATTATCACCGCATGATGTCAGCAAAAACCATAATGATACCTGTCAATTAGTTGATGCGCTACTCTTCCTCGACGACAATAACCTGGTTTTAAGTTTAATGTATCATTATACCAGCGGTGTGCATGAGCGCGGAGTTGAAGACTTACTTGCGCTTTTTAATGCGGAAACCTATAAGGCATTACCTAAGAGTATAAAAAAAGATTTCATCAACGTCGTGATCACTCAGATGAATAACAATGTGAGTTGTAGCAAGAAAACAATCCACGATTTTCTCATTTTTTTGTACGATAATAAAAACGATCGCACTATAATAGATTGCATGCATGAGTATTATCAACACGCACCATACCCGCCTATATCAAAATTCATGCATTGGACAACACGGCCCTATACACAAAAAGCGATACATCAAGCGTACCGCTATTTTGACATCAATCCTTGGCGTGAACCAGATAACGGCTTCAAACGTCATCAGGCAGAACGTGTTGTGCAGGCCATACCTGAGATCACAGGAATATTTACTCCGGACTATCTGTCTCAAATAGAAATCGCAGAGAAACAAGTAAGAAAGCTACCTACTGCAAAGATCCTAGCTCAGCTTCAAGATTATAAAAATAATACAGATACTCATCCAAAAAACCATATTAACATGGTGATGTATTGCGTGGAGCTCTTACATCGTTGCAAAGGACGATCCCCTGAATTTGTGCATAATGTTCAAGTATCGGGGCGGTCTTATGAACTCAATACAACGCAAATTATAGCTACGCTTGCGATGCTTGAACTTGGAAAAAAAATCACTGCTGAAATTGGGGTTTCAGAAGGGAAAACACGTATCCTTATGATCATCAATGCATGTCAATTTCTCAAAAACTATACGGTCGACTTTATTACGATACCAGGGCTTAT
The DNA here is from genome assembly GCA_947504795.1 of Legionellaceae bacterium. Lineage (GTDB taxonomy): Bacteria > Pseudomonadota > Gammaproteobacteria > Legionellales > Legionellaceae. The sequence continues at coordinate 267 of CANNJG010000147.1, read as the reverse complement.
TGAACGTGATTTTCTTGAGTCTTTACCTTTTTTTGGTTCCTTAGATGCCAAAGTTAGTATGATTACTGCCTCCCCTAGGTTTGAAGGCTATCAGATAGGTGGCATCAATTTTTCGGACTCAGCAAGCCTATGGTTAATTCGTTGCAAAGCCATCAGTCAAAAACGATCAGACTGCGTCTTTGACCCCAACCCAGAAAAACGCGCTTTATCGCTGGACGAAGCGGATGTGACCTACTTTGATGTGTCAAATACTAGATATAATTTCTC
>CANNJG010000146.1 GCA_947504795.1 Legionellaceae bacterium | reverse complement strand
TTGTATGATCTGCGTAAGTTCAGCCTATGCAGAAGGCTATGTTAAACATATATTGAATAACAATTCAGATCATGAGTGTTTCGTGATGTTGCATCAAAAATTCTATTTTCCCATCGATACCTGCTTAATCTCTGTTGACAACCACAGCACAAAAACCTGCGTTGGACCTTTATACCTTTACGAGCCAGCTCATGTTTACAATGTTATTTGCAATAAAAAAAAGGGCTCAACGGTTTGGTCAATTGAAATGAAGGGAACCTATATCCTTTACAACTCTAGTAGTCAGAGTGTTGAAATTACGTGGGATATTAGCCCCACGCCAGATAATAAATCTTTGCGTATAACCGCAACCAATAGACGCCTATAACATCGAAGGTATCCCTTACGTCATTCTGAGATCGGGGCACCCGCTTGAAAAATCCCCTGGACCGGGCAGTTTACACAGTTTTTCAAAAAGTTCTTAAAAATTATTTGGTTCAGACGAGATAAATGCATCCAACACGCCCTATAACCTAACAATCTTGTCAGGATTTCCGAATTAATGACAGGTCGCAAGGGTCGCTGAGTTAAAGGACCGCTGAATAAGAGTAGCAGTCATAGCTATAAATCACCGTTAAGCCAGGCTTCAAGGAAATAACCTCGTATGCATGCATCATCAACATCCAATATAACCTATTATCTTGTTTCCCCTATAGGCCTAATTCTCTAGAGATATATCCTTAATCGACCACTAAATTAATAAGCATTTGTCTTGCTTCTGCGCCAGATATTGCTCACAGGCTCTATACGCCCTAGGAGATGCTATACTTTTATAACGGTATGGGTCATTGGAAATCATCCTATGCAAGAAGCGTCTGAAATGAGCGGTATTAACGTATTCGTTGGGACGGCAAATACTACGCAACAGATCCCTGATGAATGCAAACATTATGCTTTAGTGATGATTTTAAATGCTCAAGAACAAATTGTCGGTTTTGATTATTATGATCCGATTCACAATAAAATTTCAGTTCTCCACGAGATTCCAGACCCGCGAGCCGTCCTTGAGCAAATGAAAGCACTCGCTCAGGTACGAGGCATTTCAATTGACAATCAAAATTGTCATATGCTCCATTTGAGTCCGATCCACATTAATGCAATATTTCCATCCTTGCTGAATCGGTATATCCAATCAGAAGTAGCGTATGCTCAAGAATATTATGCAAATGCAACGCATCTTGGCAAATTTGATCGAAAAGACAGCGGATTATCCCATTCCTACTTGTTTGATCCACGAGAAGGTATTATTCAATTAGCGCGCAAGGAAGAATGCCGAGTTGTATGCGGAGCTTTGCTGACCTCGGAACAAATTTTCGAAAATTTACCTAGCCACACTTCGGCTGTTTATTTGGTCGTACCTGAACAGCATGGACCTGGTGCAAAGGTTTATTACTTGAAAAAAGGCGCGGACGTTGGCGACGCAACAGAGATCTTGTTTGACCCAGAAGACATACAATTTATAAAAAAATTCAGATTAAGTAATCGCGGCTTGTCTCACAGTGAGTTGACCGCTCTAGAAGAAAAGTTACATGTAAGTGATCGCTCAAATACTTATGGTTCCGGTGGGTTTGCCCGGGTAAAAAAATCCCGAGCCTTCCATAATGGAACATTTACCAAGCTTGCTACTAAGATTTTAAAGTTTAAAAAACGAGGAAAATTTGAAGGAAAATTTGGTGGACGCACTGCACAAGAAGACAGTGCGCGTACTGAAGCCAAAACTCTTTTTGATTTTAAGCAGGGTAGTCCAGAGCTGCTTGTGATTAAAGATAAAGGGTATATTAATATGCTGGCATTGGGAGAGCCGCTCACTAAAAAACTTCCGTTGGCGAGTCATCATGAAAAGCTTGATTATGCAATTAAATTTCTGATAACGGTAGAAGCGGTCCATAGCGGCGAAGCATCAGACTCTAATACGAAGTTTGCTCACCGTGATCTGAAACCTGACAATATTTTAGTCGATGAACGGGACGCCTTACATCTTATTGACCATGGCCTTGCGACCTCTGATTGTCATGAAAAAACCGGGGAGATGGGGGGTACTTTGTATTATGCACCCCTAGATCAAACCGTTATTAACTATTATTTAAATCGAGCTACTCATAATAGTCCTCAAACACCTATTGCTGCATCACTCAATCCGCTGCAGTCTGACGAGGAGAATACAACCTTTGCAACATTATCGGACCAGGTTTCTTCCGATAGTGGTTTAATCTCAAAACAAACGCCTCACTTGAGCGATGGTGCACTAAGCACCGTCCAAGCATATGACTTTACCGACGTTTCTATCGCAGCTGAAGCAGCCCAACCCTCCACTGCTTCGATCGCACAAAAATTTCCTGCGAATTGGATTGCCTGTTTGGGGGATCCGAACCGTTGTATGACTCTAAACTACATGGAGGATGATAAAGTCGCGGCACTCAGAACTGTTTTTTGTGATCCTAATCCTAAAAAAACAAGTCAAGTATGTTCGATTTTAGAAAAACAAGATTTTATGCGTTTACCTCTGCCTATTCGAGTATTGCTAGATAGCGCGAGGGTCGCGCCGTTATTAACGTCAGAACGCAGGCAAGAAACGGAAGGTTTTTTCGCTGCCGTGCTGATAATTTACCAGCTAAACCCCACTTTGACGGATTCTCAATATCAACAAACAATCTCTGACCTCCGAAAAAATCCTGTTAAGCAAAAACACCTGATTGAATTATTTAAAAGTAGTATTAAGCTTAAGTCGGAACAAAACAATGAGCAGGCTAGCTTATCAGAAAATTCTGAATTTCTCTCAAAAAAAATCAAACCAGTCGCTGCTAAAAATTCACTGCAGGAAAGATGGAGAGAATTTCGTAAGGGACGCAGTTCTGGTCGCATTAGTCCTACAAGTGACAGCACGGATGACGACAGTGATCAATCATCAGATGGCTCTCCTCATAAAAAATAAACCCAGTAAAATAATTCCTAAAACCTTCAGTATTGACGCAAACGTCAGACCTGGGGGTTAAACAACTTGCCCAGCCGCCCACCCGGATGACCATGCCCATTGGAAATTATACCCGCCTAACCAGCCGCTGACGTCGAGGACTTCTCCAATAAAAAATAACCCAGGGATAGTGTTTACTTCGAAGCGTTGAGAAGATACAACATTGCAATCTACCCCTCCTAACGTCACTTCTGCCGTTCGATAGCCTTCTGTGGCATTGGGTTTGATGCGCCAATTCTGCAGCTGATGAGCAGCCATGGATAGGGTTTTATCCGATAATTGTTTAAGTGGTGTATCTAATAAAGGGGCGTCATAGAAAGCTGGAAGTAAACGTTTTGGAAAATAGTATTCTAGAATAGTTTTAAAACAGCGCTCTGGATAAGCCTGGCGTGCTTGTAACAATTGGCTGCCAAGATCAATATCCGGCATCAACCTAATAGATATTTCGTGGCCAGGCAACCAATACGATGATATTTGTAAAATAGCAGGACCACTTAACCCGCGATGCGTAAATAACAGATTTTCTCGAAAAGAATGACCGTTACAAGAAACTTTACTATCTACAGCGATCCCGGTTAATACATCTAGCCGATGTTTATCATGGCTATGAAAGGTTAATGGGACCAAGCCTGCGCGCGTCGGATAAACTGGTAGACCAAATTGTGTGGCGATTTGATAGCCAAAAGGGCTCGATCCTAATGTGGGAATAGACAGCCCACCGCTGGCCACAACTAACGATTCACAGAGGTAGTGTTGGGCATTGACCTTTACAAGAAAGCCACGATCGGTTTTTTCAACTGAATAAATGGTTTGATTTAATAAAAGGGATGCCTTGGATTGATGACATTCTTTAAGAAGCATATCGACGATTAACTGAGATTTTTCTCTGCAAAACAATTGTCCCAATGTCTTTTCATAATAGGCTATCTTATGGCGTTCCACCATAGCGACAAAGTCCCATTGAGTATAGCGAACGAGCGCTGATTTGCAAAAATGGGGATTGTGAGATACGAACTGCTGGGGGCTGGTGTAAAGATTCGTGAAATTACAGCGCCCACCACCCGACATGAG
>CANNJG010000145.1 GCA_947504795.1 Legionellaceae bacterium | reverse complement strand
TAGCTTTCACGTTGATGGGGAATATGATGCTGAATCTGATACGAATGCGATTCGATTAACCAAAGGATACAGTCGAGATCATCGCCCCGATTTAAATCAAGTTATTTTTAGGGGGGATTACCTGACCATCGGTTACATTTTTGGTCTATTGAATTCCAGATTCCAAACGCTGCTGGCAGATCTCGCCAAGGACAACCCTCACGCATACGATACTGCATAGCTTCAACCATAGCTCGTCACTGAGCATTCATCTGGCCATTTCAAACTCGTTTTATCTTGCTGTAGAAACCGTGATTTTACGATTTTTATCGTATTTATCAATGGGTTGAAATATAGCTACTCATAACAACGTATTATCAAAATGAATGGTAAGGTAAATTAAAAATTCTGTGTTTTATACGCGAATTTCCTGGATCCCGCGGACAAGCCGCGGGACGTCGGCGACGGGGAGATCAAATGGCAACAGCCCTTAATGATTATGACGCGCAGTCTTGTGGTTTATGCCGGGATTGTGTATGTAACCTGCGTCTTGCTGAAACACATGATTTTTTCCGGACATGAAGAAAAAACTAACCCAGCGAGCTAAAACAAGATCCGTGTTTTTTGTTTTCAAGACATCAGTGTATCGATCGTTGACAAAATATTTACCGTGGTCACAAATATTTGTTACAGAAAAAAATCACACTCCACTGTCTTGTAAAACCATAAAGACATTGGATGCAATTAAGCCATTAACTCATTTAGACACTATGCACATCATTGCCCGACTTGTGGAACGGGACGTCAGGCTTTGCGAGCAAAAAAATACTACAATCATCCCATATTTTTCACGATTATCAACTCAACGACTTTTCTTCACCCACTTCTACACGCAGCCAGAGTTTTATGGCAACCATGGTCTTATCGGCGATTAAACATACCTGCTGATGTAAGCGCTCTAACATCTTAGAATGTCCTGCTTTGTGATAACGCTCTAAATACTGGCAGGCAAACACGAGCCTCTCGGTCCCGCAGTACATTAGTCCCCCTTTCATTCGATGCGCCAGTTCTTCAACTGTATTCCAATCAGACTTGGCATGTAACAAGTCAAGCTCTTCTAAATCTTGAGGTAATTCTTGCTCCACCATCGCAGTCAAAATCGATTTCAACAAGGTCATATCATTGCCTATACCATTCAATGCTTGCTCTATATTCAGCAAAGGCAAGGCTTCTAATTCAAATAATTCCGCTTCCGTATTCGGTAAATCAATACCCAATGAACCCGCGACGGCATCCGCCTGATTGGCCTCGGTTGCCGGACAACACAACAAGGAAAAGTAATTAATCTTAATACTTTCTAACATGGCCGGTGTCATCGGTTTAGTAAACGCTTTATTCATGCCAGCTTCTAAGCATTCTGCTTTTATTTTGACGTCTGCATGTGCCGTTAAACCAAACACGGGGATAGATCGATTGCTGTGGTGCGACGACAAAGCGCGTAATGCACGGGTAAATTCTATACCCGATAATTTTGGCAAGCCTAAATCCGTTATCACAAAATCAAAAGAATGCATTTTAGCAAGGACTAGTGCGCTTTCACCATCGGTCGCTGAACTGAAGCGATACCCTGCTTGAGTCACCAAACTTTCTAACATTAATAGCGCAATTTTATTATCTTCTACCAGCAATGCATGGGGAGCATTGCTGGGGAGATCGACGATATGACGTAATGCTGTTGTCTTAACGATCGATGCTGCTGGTCTTATAGATGGCTTTACTTGTAAAACGGGCTCATGACGCTCATCGCGCACCTGGAGGTCTTGATCAACATTTAAACAAATGTCAAAATAAAAAGTTGTGCCAACATTCAATTCACTTTTTATTTTAATCTCACCGCCGAGTAACCGCACGTAAGACTGAGCAATATGCAGCCCAACCCCATGCCCCGTATACAATCCTTCATACGAGGGCAACACTCTAAAAAATTGCTCAAATACTTTTTTTTGTAATTCTTCAGAAATACCAATCCCAGTATCGGTCACTTGAAATTGGAGTGTCAAGTGCTCATCCTGGCGCTCTAAGAGAATGATCCTAATTTCGACAGACCCTTTTTCTGTAAATTTAATCGCATTGCCCAAGAGATTTAATAAAATACGATGTAATTTGACATGATCCATACTCAAAAAGGAGGGGATCCCCTCATCCAAGTGAGTCACCAGATCAATGCCCTTAACTAGGATAGAAGGCCGTTCTAACTCAACAATGTCTTGTATCATCCGTCTGATATCAAATGATTCCTCATGTAAATCATCTTCACTTGCATTGTCTGACGAGACAACATCCAAAATACTGTTTAACATTTGTAATAATTGATCTCCACTTTCACCTAACCAATTCGCATATTGTTTTTGGTTCGGATCCAACACGCTGTCTTCTAACATTCTAGCCATTCCCACTACACCGGTTAAGGGTGTGCGGATATCGTGGCTCATGTTAGAGATGAACTCTATTTTAGCTCGGTTCGCGGCTTCTGCTTGTTCCTTAGCAATTTTCAGGGCGTGTTCAACTTCTTTTTGACGGGTAATATCGATGGTGATGCCTAATAAGCCAACCACCTCACCATTGGGATTCCATAAAGGCACTTTATTCGTAATCGCGGTCATCGGTCTACCGTCAATCATCAGAACGACTTCCTCGTGATTCAACGCAGGAATACCTGATTCGATGACTTTATTATCAGTATCGATATACAGCTCTGCTCTGTTCTTCCAAGCAAGGTCACGATCCGTTTTACCTTTCACCTGTGCTCTTGAATCTAAGCCTGCCAACCTAGCAAACTCATCGTTACATCCGTGATAGACACTGTTTTTATCCTTCCAATAAAATAAACCAGGCGCATAGTTTAAGACATTTTCCAGTTGCAAATATTCTAACCCTCTTTCAGCACTCGGCATAACAATACGACCGACAACCAAAACCGCGTCACCCAGTTCATCATCCCGAACAGGAATAATCTCCCAACATAATTGCAAGCTGTGCCCATAACAATCAACATAGGTGCTGATTGATTCTTTTTTTGAAATTTCAGGAGTAGTTATAAACGGTTGAATTCTAGATTCTTTCAATAGCGGGATGATTTTTTTGCCAAGAACATTTTCCTTTCTCCACCCTAAATAAGTTTCAGCTTTGGGGTTGATGGCTTGGAGCTGAAGATCCTTAGACAAGATCAGGAGCAAATTATCAGAGTGCTGCAAACATAAATCAAAAAAAACTTTATAGTTGATCCTCATATCGTACTCCAAAATCCCTAATGATTGGCAAAGAACTAGAAAAAGACATAACTTCCAAGCTCATAAAAATCCATATTGTACTGGGGCTAACTTATAAAACTTAACAAATTATTAAATATATTTTAAAAAGTAGTTTTATTTATTTTCTTAAACGGTATAATTGTCGCACGAAACGTGTTGCTGTTTTAATTCGCTTCTTTTTTCGCAGGCTAAATTATAATACGAATGAATCAGGATTGATATAAAACATTGCTAATTCGTTATTCAATCACTAACCACCGTTCGAGGATGAACCATATGGCCACCGATTCTAAACTCACCCATACCGCTAACAGCCTAATTGATTGGCTCAGAACCTATGCCCCGCTTCATATAGATTCTGTAGCTATAGACGAACAAGGCGCATTTCCTCCTCACGTTTTGCTGGATATAGGCAATCAAGGATTTTTTGGTCTACATATCTCGAAAAAATACGGCGGCTTGGAATTCAAAACCAGCGACATTCTTCGTGTGCTCGAACAAGTGGCCGCTATCGATTTAACCTTGGCGTTGATGATTATTGAAGGTATTCAAGGTGCACACACCTTGGAGAACTATGCTACTGACATCGTTAAAAACCAATATCTGCCCCAATTAGCCGCCGGTCGCATTTTCATGGCTGGCGCCCTCACGGAATCCGAGGCCGGTTCTAATCCAAGAGCCATGAAATCCGTAGCCGTTGCCCATGCAGAGCAGGGCTGGGTATTAAAAGGCCAAAAACGCTGGGTCGGCATGGGGGGCTCAGCCGCGCTTATCGCTGTTTACGTTCATCAACTCGACACAAAT
>CANNJG010000144.1 GCA_947504795.1 Legionellaceae bacterium | reverse complement strand
TGCATCGCCTGGATGTATTTTTTTCTGAATACCGTCCAATCCTGCTAACATCATCGCGGAAAAAGCCAAATAAGGATTGGCTGATGGGTCAGGAAAACGGACTTCAATCCGTGTTGCTTTAGAATTACTCACATGTGGGATCCGAATCGCGGCTGAACGATTGCGCGCAGAGTAGGCCAACAATACCGGCGCTTCGAAGCCTGGAACCAAGCGTTTATAGCTGTTGACGCCAGGGTTAGTGAAGACATTCAAGGCGCGTGCGTGGTGAATAATGCCACCAATATAGTATAAGGCTTGCTCAGAGAGCCCAGCATATCCCTCTCCTGCAAATATATTATGTCCATCTTTGGTTAAAGATTGATGACAGTGCATCCCTGAACCATTATCGCCTACCAAGGGCTTTGGCATAAAAGTAGCTGTTTTACCGTAATTGTGAGCAACGTTGTGCACGACGTACTTCAACACCTGTAATTCATCTGCTTTTTGGGTCAGTGAATTGAAGCGTGTCGCCACTTCACATTGATTGGCTGTAGCGACCTCGTGATGGTGCGCTTCGACTGCAATACCCAGAGATCCCAACGTTGCGCAAATTGCCGATCGTATGTCTTGTGATGAATCGACTGGAGGCACAGGAAAATACCCCCCTTTCAACCCGGGCCGATGCCCGGTATTTCCCCCATCAATCGTTTGGCTTGAATTCCAAAAGCCTTCCTCGGCATTGATTTCATAAAACGAACGATTGATACTTGTTTGCCAACGCACATCATCAAAAATAAAAAACTCAGGTTCTGGTCCAAACAAGGCGGTATCAGCAATCCCTGTGGATTGTAAATAAGTTTCTGCGCGCTTTGCCAGCGAACGTGGACATCTATCATACGCTTTTTGTGTCACCGGATCATTCACCGTGCAACGGATGACCACGGTAGGTTCCTGGTAAAAAGGATCCAAGGACGCGGTCGTTAAATCTAGAATCAAAGCGAGATCGGATTGATGGATAGGTTGCCAGCCCTTAAGAGATGAACCATCAAACATTTTACCGTGTTGGATTAATTCGTCGTCTAAACAAGACGCATGAATCGTGACATGTTGATCCTTTCCGCGCGTATCGGTAAAGCGTAGATCAATAAATTTAGCATCTGAATCTTTTATCAGCGCTAGGACTTCTTTCTTACTCATTGCCTTCATCTCCCGCGTCAATTATTATCAACGTCATCCTGAACATCCTCAGTTTGGTATTAGTTTACCGCACTCATTTGACACAGCACAGTGTTTTTTTTTATCTCGATAGCTTACACTAGTTCCATCTTTAAATTATTAGTTAGCAATATGGGTGCATTTCAATATCAGGCATTAAAAAAAAATGGCCATGCAACCAAAGGCGTGATTGAAGCAGATTCCGAGCGGCATGCACGGCACTTACTTCGGGAACAAGGTCTTATCCCTACGACCGTTCATGTTTACAAAAAAAACGCGCGTTTAAGCGGCTCAGATAAACTTAGACCGCAACAGTTAGCCCTTTTCACCCGTCAATTAGCGACCCTGCTTGCGGCAGGTATACCCATTGATGAGGCACTGCGTGGCGTTGCCGATCAATCGGAAGCAGACCCTACTCGTCGCCTTATTATTGGCGTTCGCGCTAAGGTAATGGAAGGTTATGGACTCGCTCAAGCTATGAGCGATTATCCGCATGCCTTCCCAGAACTGTACCGCGCTACCTTGGCCGCAGGTGAGCATACCGGGCGGCTGGATTTGGTGCTAGAAAAATTAGCAGACTACACTGAAAATCAACATGTTATTCGTCAAAAAATTCAACAAGCCATGATCTATCCGAGTTTAATGATCGTGGTATCTATCACTATCATTAGTTTTTTATTGGCGTTTGTGGTGCCTAACATTGTGGGGGTGTTTGCGAGCACCGGGCAAAGCCTACCGGGCATGACTTTAGCACTGATTGGAATGAGTAATTTTATAAAACACTACGGCTTAATCGTTATTTTAATAACATTTTTATTTTTGATGCTATTCAACCTACGTCTAAAAAATTTAGAGTTTAAACTAAAATGGCATCTTTTTATATTAAAACTCCCCCTAGTGTCTTTTTTAGTTAAAACGATCAACGTCGCTCGCTACATCCATACATTTGGGATCTTGTTTTCTGCCGGGGGCTCGGTACTTGAAACCATGAATGTTGCGGCAAGTTTAGTAAATAATCTCATTATGAAACAAACCTTCGATGAAGCCACTATTGACGTGAAAGAAGGGACTGCTATTCATGTAGCCTTAAAAAAAACTACCTTTTTACGCCCTATGGCCTTGCATTTAATCGCCAGCGGAGAAAAAAGTGGTCAATTAGCGACAATGATGGAACGGGCAGCCGACCATTTAGATGCGGAGGTAAAACAATTGATTGATACTGCATTGACCTTACTCGAACCCTTGATCATACTGATGATGGGCGGTGTCGTCTTGTTTATTGTATTATCAACCTTACTACCGATATTTTCTATGGAACAACTAGTCACTTAACAATGGGAGTCAATATCAATGAAGACATTACAACGCGGATTTTCTTTGATTGAAATCATGGTCGTGGTGGTTATTTTGGGAATTCTAGCCGCCTTGGTGGTTCCAAAAATAATAAGCAGACCCGATGAAGCGCGCATGGTGAAGGCGCATCAAGACGTGTTAGCCATTCAAAATGCACTTGATTTATATAAACTCGATAATGGTTTTTATCCCAGTACAGACCAAGGACTCATGGCATTGGTAGAAAAACCTACATCTAATCCTACGCCTCCAGATTGGAAAGCCTATCTCAAAAGTGTTCCCAAGGATCCTTGGAGCAGAGAATACATCTATCTCAATCCTGGCCAACACGGCGATGTCGATGTCTATACCACTGGGCCAAAAGGAGAAAATGGCGATACTGACCCTAAATCGCAAATTGGAAATTGGAATGCGGGCTAACGCTCAGACGGAATCGCCACAAGCAGGATTTACACTCATTGAAATTCTGGTTGTTGTCGTCATTGTGAGTATTACGCTAGGATTTGCCATGATGTCTTTTGGAGATTTCGGTAAAGAGCGCAAGATCAGCGCTACCGCGGAAGCGTTGGCGCAATTTATCACGTTAGTTCATGAAAAAGCCCTATTTGAATCGCGATCGCTAAAGATGGAGATTACCAAACAGGGCTATTATGTGGCTCGTTTAACCGATAATAATCAATGGGTGCCCCTTTCAAGTTCCACCTATCATCTGCACCCCTTCCCAGCCAATATCCACATCAGTGTTGACACCAGCGGCACGCAAAAAGAACAATTAACTCTGATATTCGACGCATCCGGCGATATGACACCTTTTGTTTTATACATCGGATCGGCTCAACATCAACGCATCATGTCTTTAGAAAGCACAAGCGATGGTCAAATAACCACAAAGCCGGAATCACACCGATGAAAAAAAACTCAGGGTTTACATTAATTGAAGTATTGTTGGCCCTGATGATTATTGCCATTGGTGTCACCGCATTGTTAAAAACGATTGCCGTTGACATTCATACCAGTTCGCGAATTCAAGAAAAAAAAATCCAACATTTAGTCACTATGAATGCCATTGCAGAATTCCAGATGAATATGCTTCCCAACTCAGAAAGTTCGACCATCACCAAAATGACCATGATTATGGGTCAAAAGTGGTATTGGAAAGCCGTTTTTAGCACAACACCTGTCCGAACGATGCAACAAATGAGCGTGCGCGTGAGTCATCTTCAAGAAGGTCCGTTTACGTCGCCCGTATTAGCGTATCGGTATACACCATGAAACAATTGGCTAAAGGATTTACGCTCATAGAAGTGCTTATTGCCTTAAGCATTTTTGCAGTGATGGCGTCTCTAACTTCTTATATTTTATTTCATTCCTTCAATACGGATAAACAACTTAAAGCACATTCACAACAGTTACACAATTTGGACTATACTATCACTCTCCTGAGGCGCGATACTCAACAAAGTATCGAACGCGCTGTGCGCGGAAATGATCAAAGTCTTATTAAAGCGTTCATAGGTACGCCAAAACTTGCAGAATGGTCTCGGGGCGGCTTCAGCAATCCGGGCGCAATTGAACATCGCTCGA
>CANNJG010000143.1 GCA_947504795.1 Legionellaceae bacterium | reverse complement strand
GTAATTCTTTTCCAACGGTAACATTGTAATCCGTCATCGCTAATCTCCTCGGTTTTGTTGTTTTTCACAACTCAATAGTACCGATTTTTAGCGATGACTCAATTCCTAATGAGCCATTTTGAATTTACAGCAGTTTACGGACATAACCTGATTTAGAAAGACAAGGCTATAAAATTACTGGGTTTAAGCTGCAAATTCAGTTTACAAGCCCTCTAACCCAGATTGTGATAAATTGCGATATCTTGGCTACTGAAACAGAAAGAACGATTACGATTGCATCAACAGATATGACAGATGCTAAATCGAAGATTCGAGTTAACACCACCACTTTTAAACCCGAGGATATTCACTCGATTGTCGATGCTGTGCAAACTGGAGGGATTCCTATTGATTTACCGACGGGGGCTGTCACTATGATTAAAAAAAAATTAGAGAAAGATCCAAATTGGAGGGGTGATGATCTTGCGCACATGAGTCTATCAAACTCAGAGTTAGACATATATGAACTTAAAATTAAACCGGCTCTTTTTTTTGAATCGTCTCAACAAGCAAAAATAGACGGTTCTTCAAGCAGCTCCTCTGCTCTATTGGGTGCTAATGAAACCAATCCAAAGGATTTAACGGCTTCTTCACAAACCACTTCAATCCAAAATGCGGTGCCTGTGCTCCGAAAAGTGATGTCTAGTGAACGAACAAACCAACAAGCCTTTTCCAGGCGAAGTTTTGACTGGGAACGCAAACCAATTTCCTCCGATCGTGCTGTTGATCAATTGGGATTGCATTCTTTGTCTATGAGCGGGGCTGATACTGATGCTGAGAGATCTAGATCTTTTGCTCCTTGAAGTACCCGTATTTATCCGATCGCCCTAAAGCCAGATCTTTAAATCAAGGGATATATTTCTTCCTGCTTTTTTTTGTTCTAAACCATGCTTGTTAATTGTTCACCGCTGCTTAAGATACTCCGCTCTTAGCAGGGGGTTCGATAAATCAGGGCAGGGTCAATCAGTTAGATAGTCAACATTATCGACGCTGCCTCACCAAACCTCCACATATAGGAGGTGCAGAATAAATATGGTAAAATTTCCCATTGTTTATTGATCCAGAGATCTTATTGGCATGAATAGTGATTTCAACCAGTTTGAGCAGCGCAAGCAAGATCATATCGAATTGGCTTTGTTGCAAACCAATCAAGCCAGTGATGCATCTGTTTTAGATACGCTTACGTTATGGCATGAAGCCTTGCCGGACATAAATTTCAAAGAAATTAGTCTGACTACAACACGTTTCGGCCGTTCGGTGCGCACCCCATTTCTGATCAGTTCCATGACGGCGGGACACCAAGCAGCCGTTGATATTAACGCGCATCTACTGGAAGCAGCGCAGCATCATGGGTGGGCTATGGGCGTGGGGTCTCAACGCCGTGAACTCACGGATCCCAACGAATCGAGGGTATGGCAGCAGTTACGTAAACACTATCCTAACGTATCCTTATTCAGTAACTTGGGTATCGCACAACTGATTACCTCATCACTCGATGATGTCCGCCGTTTAACCACTGCCCTCGAAGCAGAGGCTTTAATTATTCACTGCAATCCCTTACAAGAAGCGATTCAGCCCGAAGGCACGCCAGAATTTAAAGGTTGTTGGCACGCGTTAGAGCAATTGGTTGCTCTCATGGAACTTCCGATTGTTGTTAAAGAAACCGGTTGTGGCTTTTCTCCTATTACCTTACAACGATTAAATGATATTGGCGTCAGCGCAGTCGATGTCAGTGGCCTAGGGGGAACGCATTGGGGGCGTATTGAAGGGCATCGTGCTCCTGCCGATTCAAATCAGCGCCGCGCTGCAGATATCTTTGCTTCTTGGGGCATGGATACGGTCAATAGCATCCTCTCAGCGCGTGATATTCATCCTGCCTATGAAATATGGGGTTCGGGAGGCGTTCGTCATGGATTAGATGCAGCTAAATTAATCGCTTTAGGTGCATCAACGATAGGTTTTGCCAAACCGATGCTCGCTGCTGCCCTACAATCCAGTGATGCTGTGATGGTTGAAATGGCTGCCATTGAATATGAATTAAAACTTGCACTGTTTTGCACAGGGAGTCGCGTGCTGACTGAGCTCCAGGGGAAGTTATGTCCAATACCACGATGACACATGATTATTTTGAAGGCTTTTCAAAACTCGACCGCACAGAACGCTTTGCACGGTTAAGGGCTATGGGGGCTATCACCGCCGAAGACGTCGCTTACCTGCAACAGGGTGGATTACAAGATTGTCAACTCGCTGATCAGTTAATTGAAAATGTCATCGGTCATTTTCAGCTGCCTTTGGGCGTGGCCACTCACTTTTGTATCGATGGTGTGGCGCATGTCATTCCCATGGCCGTCGAAGAAACGTCTATCATTGCTGCTTTATCCAAAACTGCAAAATGGATTAAGCAGCAAGGTGCTATCACCACACGCGTGAGCGGGCAGGGAATTTTGGGCCAGATTCAATTAGCCAAAGTCCAAAATTTTTCACGCTTCGAACACTTAATCAACGAGCATCGCTCGCGTTTAATTCAAGACGCGAATCTCACTGTGGCTGCTAATATGGTCAAACGTGGTGGAGGGGTATTAGATCTTCACGTGCGCCATCATTATCGCGACGATGGGGCAGATATGGCCATTATTCATCTCACTTTAGACAGTTGCAATGCCATGGGTGCCAATATCATAAACCAAGTCTTAGAGTATTTAAAAACACCTATCGAACAGCTTACGGGTGAATCCGTCACCATGTGTATTTTATCGAACTTAAACGACCAAAAACTCACGCATGCACGCGTTGAGTTATACGATATTGATCCTACATTGGGCATGCGTATCCAAGAGGCTTCGCTCTTTGCAGAACAAGACCCTTACCGCGCAGCGACCCATAATAAAGGTGTCATGAACGGCATCGACCCCGTCGTGATTGCGACCGGCAACGATTGGCGCGCCATTGAAGCAGGTGTGCACGCCTATGCGTCGCGATCTGGTCGATATCAAGCGATTACGCAGTGGCGTTACCACGATGACGTGTTAATCGGGGCATTCGAAGCGCCCTTAATTGTCGGGACCATTGGCGGCGTCACCGCGTTACATCCGACTGCCAAATTATGTTTGCAAATGCTACAAGTTGACTCGGCGAATCACTTATCAAGGGTCATAGCGGCCGTAGGATTAGTTCAAAACCTTGGGGCCTTAGTGGCCTTGTGTACCGAAGGCATCATTCAGGGGCATATGAAATTACATGTCAATAATCTCATGTTGGTCGCAGGCGCAGAAGAGCATGAAATGCCGGTATTGAAAAAACAATTACGCGAACATCTCGTTACGCATAAACGCATCAGCTTGAACCACGTTACTGATTTACTCGCGCAATTGCGTAGTAAACAGGTCACCACAACAGTCTAGTGCGGATGAATGAATTGCATTGGACTATCCCAGCCAAAACCTTCTTAATTGGTGAGTATGCGGCCTTAGCGGGTGAATCCGCCATACTGCTGACGACGACTCCTCACTTTGAACTCAGTCTGACAGACAACCCAGGGTTACACGGCATTCATCCTGATTCACCGGCAGGCATTTGGTGGAGACAGTGTGACGCATTATCTAACTTTGGTGTGCATTGGCAGGATCCCTATCAAGGCCTAGGGGGCATGGGGGCATCCAGCGCACAATTTATTGGCGTTTATAAAGCGTCTTTGGCCCTCACCGGGCAATCACTTAATCCTGAGCAATTACTAGCAGACTACCGCAGCATTACCCATGCAGAGACAGGAATATCGCCGAGCGGATATGATGTTTTGGCTCAGTTACAACAAGGGTGTGTTTATATCAATCGTGAAAACCACGTCTATGAATCCTATCCTTGGCCGTTTCAGGATCTGGGATATATTTTAGTGCATACCCAACACAAATTAGCAACGCATCAGCATTTACAAACGCTCCCCCCCCTTAGCACTATTGAAGACTTAGTTGCGCTCGTAGCGTCGGCTAAAATCGCATGTAACCATCAAGATAGCCAACGCTTTATCGACGCGATAAATGCTTATCATCTGGCTTTATGCGAACGTTCCTGGGTTGCCCCTCACGCATTAGCATTGATCGCACGACTCCAAAAATT
>CANNJG010000142.1 GCA_947504795.1 Legionellaceae bacterium | reverse complement strand
GGATGCGTTGGATTAACACCTCTAAATCGGTAAATGCCTCATCAACCCAGCCTTGGCTATGTCGTTTGCTGACAGCAGATGGATTGATTTCAGCGATAACCGCGATAGCACCAGCAATCACAGCAGCCTTGGCTTGCGCCCCTGACATGCCCCCAAGGCCTGCCGAAACAAATACTTTACCACTTAAATCTTCACCGTCTCGTGCAATCATTCTGCCGGCATTTAAGAGTGTAATGGTTGTTCCATGTACGATACCTTGCGGTCCAATGTACATAAACGAACCGGCTGTCATCTGCCCATATTGGCTTACGCCCAGTGCATTAAGCCGCTCATAGTCATCTGGCTTGGAATAATTTGGCACCATCAGGCCATTCGTAATCACAACCCGAGGTGCATCAATATGCGATGGGAATAGCCCAAGCGGATGACCTGAATATAAAATCAGCGTCTGTTCGTCGGTCATGCTCGCCAAATACTGCATGGTCAATAGATATTGCGCCCAATTTTGAAATACTGCACCGTTCCCGCCGTAAGTAATTAATTCATAGGGGTGCTGTGCAACGTCTGGGTCCAAATTATTTTGCAGCATAACCATGATGGCTGCCGCTTGCGTGGAACGCTGAGGATACTCATTAATAGGGCGGGCGTACATGGCATAGGTGGGACGAAAACGGTACATATAGATGCGTCCAAACATACGTAACTCGTCAGCAAATTCTTTAGCCAGTATTAGGTGATGCTCGGCTTTGAAATAACGCAGCGCATTTTGAATGGCCAGTTTTTTTTCAGCCTGACTTAAACAGTCTTTGCGTTTTGGTGCATGATTAATTGATGTGTCATAAGGCTGCATTGAGGGAAGAGCGTCAGGAATTCCAGTGATAACGGCGTTTTTAAATTGCAGCATAAATACCCTTATAATTATAGCGTGCTTGTAAGTCTTCAAAACCAACTTCAGCTGGGCTTTAACCAATTTTAAAAACGCGCTCTAAAGTGTCGTCTTTGTGTTTTGGAGCATAGCAGATTCATTTGGTTTATCGCAAATGGGCTGATCAGGGATCCCGAACGTGTGCGCCTTGTTTTAACAAGGAGACAGCGTACTGCTGCATCGGGCCAGTATGCAACCCACATAAATTTTAGCCCTACTTAATCAAACCAACGGAACATAGGTGGTTTAATTGTTGCACTTAATCCAATAGTTGCATTTAGAAACAAAAATAGTTGGATCAAAAACAATGACATCGCGGTTGAGTAGGTGGAAAAAACTGCCGCATCTAAAAACCCTGCAAAGCTGAGCACTATTCCTGATAAAAATGCAGCCGCAATAGCACCGCACCAACCCAATCGCACGCTAATAAATACAGTCATCAGAAGAATGGAAAACGCCAGGCAGGTGGTTGATAGGAGGGTATGACTAAAAGCAAGGGCTACATTCAATACCAACAACGCTGCAAATATTAAATAGATAGTTGTCCATTGTTTGATGGTTTGAACGCTGGAAGCATAAGCATCCCAAGTGACCATTGCGCACGAAAAAATGATAATCGCATTCAAATTGGCAAACCACCATTTTACCCAATACTGAAAAAACGACGCGTTGTGCGGCACCACTGGATAGCATATCCCCACAAATATAAAGCTGATCATGGCCGTTAGCAGGCCGGTGAACACGATGTATTTCACGAACATCGGTTGATGGGTAAAAATAAGCGTGGGACTCAGATGGCGATAACTGAACTGCAACAGTAGTAACGCTTGCACTGTGAGGATAGAAGCACACTCAAGTGATAATTTCAGGCCAATTTTTTCAAAATAAAACCCGAATAAACTCCCTAACCAAATCCCCGGTAAAACGCTCGTTCCGCGTAGAAACAAATATGCGCAAGAAGAACCCGTTGCAAGCCATAACGGTGATGGCGTGATACCGAACGTGCTTAGTTTCAAGCCAATATATTGCATTAAAAAAACCAACAGGTTATCAGCAAATAAACGTTTGGCACGTAATGTGTTAAATTGCTGCGAGGTTAGGTTCATTGAGCCCCTCTGATTTTCATGCAACAATGATTTTCGTATATTTTTTAAGGTATTTAGCATGCGACTTCACCAAGGTTCTTTGCCAGTAAGTATTGCTGATGCTGATACACTATGCCAACACTATTTAACGCTCCTATATGCTGATGAGCCGCCAAAACAAGACACTATTCCCCAGGCCCCTGTTACTGAAACCTATGGCGAAATTCTGTGCCCAAGTGTGAATAAACTAATCTCATTAATTTCACTTACCGAGCAAGATATTTTTGTCGATTTAGGCTCAGGCAAGGGGCAAGTTGTTATACAAGTATTTTTGAATTCAGTGATCAAAGAAGCCTATGGTATAGAACTTTTACCCGAACTACATAACAGAGCGATCGCCGCCGCTGAACGTCTTCAATCTGACTTACCTCATTTCTTTCACGGCTCACGAAAAATAAGTTTTTTATCTGGGAGTTTTTTCGATATCCCATTTACAACGGCGACCGTTACGTTCATCAATTCCACCTGCTTTACCCAATCCTTATTAAATGAATTAGGACAGCTTATCGAAAACACACCGAGTATTCACACCGTGTTATCGCTACGCCCCATGAACACATTGAAACGCCTTGCTTTTAAAGAGGCCATTCGCATTGAATGCTCATGGGATTCGGCGCTTTGTTATATGTATGCAAAGCACTGATCCCCCCCAAGTCAGTGTGCATAAATACGACAGCAAAGACCGTCTTGGCCGAACCAGCAGTGCCTCGTCTTGTTAATGCGCTCACTTAAGCTGTCGTCGCCGCGTAGGAGAGGATCCATCCTGCAACCCACTCGGTAATAATGTAATTTGTACATCCTGATGTGCTGTCACAAAGCACTAGACAATTTGGCCTATTTCCGTTTATTCTGACACAACTAGCAGTTGAAAAGGAGTTGAACATGCCAGGGGAAGCTTCACCAATAATTATTCGCATGATACAAGCGGATAGACAAGCTATTAACCGAATGATTAAACATAAGCGCGCTGAATTTGAATGTGTAATTAAAAAAGGCATCGTCTCTATGTTGAACGCTCAAGACGAGCGCAGCCAATTATCCGAGCACCATGATCAATATTTAGGGTTTCTTACTGCAAACAGTCAAACGAAGAAAAAACAGATAGCGGCAACAGCAAATTCGCTTAAAGATTCCACCTCTTCAGTCCCTATGGGTTTGGGTAGCGCGGTTAGTTTAGCGGCCACAGGTGTTAGCGCTCTGGGTTCTGCTATCCTGGATAACGCAGAAATCAAACGCCAGCAAACAGACGCTGAAGAACGACTTTTTTCAGCACAAATCCTACATTATGTATCGTCAAAAGATTATGAAGCCATTGCGCAGCAGGTAGCGAGTATTCTGAGTTATCGATTTCAGTTTTTACTATTTAGACTGGCCGCTGGCGAAAATGGTTATATCAAGCTAGCTAATTTTTTTGTCGCTTCAATGAAGACTTATGCTATTGCACGACTACGTGAATATAAGGGTGAGGAGATTAAGGCCCTGATTGATGCAGCTATCCCACCTTCTACAGACGCATTAAGCTACCGAGAGTGGCCACAAGTTGACTTGTCTAACTTCAAAATGAGCCTGATGCTCGGTGTGCGTAAAAAGCTAGACCTAGATGAGGATGCTAATCAAATTCTGGAGCGCTGTGGTCCAGCTGTGCGCGCATTACTCGGCGGTTACCAACAAAAGGTTGACTCTTTTACTGGACAGGTTGTCAATTACAAGCCGTATACCATTCTTGGCGCTTTAAATCACGCGCCCATTCTTAATCATGAGGCCGGGATCATTTCTGGCTTAGAAACCAAGCATCGCAAACAAGAAGCGCTTGATGGCAGCATGAAGTATCCCATGATTTTGTTAGGTAACGGAGAAACCACCGCGGATTTAGGCGTCAATTTTGCGACAAAATCCATGGGTAAATTTCTGGATGAAGCCCATGTTTTGGCTTTGCGTCGATTAGTTCCTGATTTTTTTGTATATGACGTGAATTATGAGATCAATCCTAAATCTAGCGCAGTCCACACAATATCATTGAATGCATCAGATTTCGTTTATCGTACCGAGAGTTACGAGTGCCCATGGACTGGAAAAAGAGAGATTATTCG
>CANNJG010000141.1 GCA_947504795.1 Legionellaceae bacterium | reverse complement strand
TGAATTGCAAGGTGATGTGGATATTGTCACCGCTAAAGGTGAATTCATTGAGCTGGATTATGAGGGGTTTATTCTTGAATTCACCGTCGCCATGATCCAGGATTCTCTGCGCCGTTTTACCAGTAGTTTTTCCACGCGTCATTTACGTCAATATTTTACTGCTCTGCATGAAGTGATGGATGGGTTTTCTGTTGCCGCTGAGCTATTGTCATTGCAGCATCAAGTCTCATTAACCGATCACCATCGTGCGCGTTTGGCTGAGTTAATGATATCACCCGTGTTGATTTTACCTGCAGCAAGCCGTGGGCATGCAATGTGCTTTGTTCGCTATAAGCATTGGTGGGCTAAAATTGATCGGGGTGAAAACAGCCTCAAAGAGGGGAGTGTTAATATTTATCGTATTACGCGACCTCAAGAATTAACGGTTAGCTTTTTACAGGATTTTTTGTATAAAAAACAAAGCCGACGTTATTTTCATCAGATGATTAATCAACAGTTAGGCTTGATGCCGGTTTTAACCATGCCTATCAGTCCTCAAATTTCCGGTAATTGTTCTTGGGCGAATGTACAGGCCGTTGTTCCGGTGGCCTATGCAATGCAACAGCTGACCACAATAGAATCGTTTTCATCGGATGAGTCGATGCGTGTTTATGACGAGTGGGTTGAGTGGGATAAAGACCGTGCATTGGATGAGTGCGTGCAACGTTTTTATGTGGCCGATCGAGTACGAAAAGCCAGCTTTGCCGCCATGCTGGCGGCAGTATTGTTTCAAGCATGTGATGATAGTCAACGCCATCACCTGGAACGGGCAGAAAAAATCTTGGCCATTCTGACGTTGCCTGATTACCATTATATTTTACAGAGTTATTTGGATGTCTATTGCCTTAAGCGCTTAACGCGTAAAGGTAATAATTTGCTAAAGCTATTAGATGATTGCGGTATTAACCCGAATATCGGTGTAAATCCGATCGCAACAGGCTTGAAGAAGAAAAAATAAGGAAGCCGGGTGGACACGTCGTAGCGCTTTGCCCACCTACCTGACGCCTACATTGCTTAAAAAACGGATGTATTTTATTCATTTTTTTGGCTAGGGATTGACTTCTGGCATTGATTCATTGAGCACTCCCTCACGGCCGTGGCTCGGATGACATAGGAAATTTAGGCGAAAAAAGGGGTAATAAATTTATTCCCCCTTTATCTTTATATAGAGTGGACACTGCGGTCCACTCTGCATCGATTATAGGCTAGCGATGGAAAGAACTGCCGCCGCCGATCTTAATTTCTCGACTAGAATCTCCTGGCAAGATAGAAGAATCGAAGTCTGGTGATTTTTCATCGTCGTCACTACTATTGCTATTGCTATTGCTATTGCTATTGCTATTGCTCATGCTATAGCGGTTTTGGTTGTTGTTGCTGAAGAGCGACTCGCTGTTCTGAGGACTTACTGGTGCTCGATCTACGTATGACTCCTCGTTACCACAGTCTAGCCTATCTGAACGCAAGTCGCTTTTTTGAC
The DNA here is from genome assembly GCA_947504795.1 of Legionellaceae bacterium. GTDB lineage: Bacteria > Pseudomonadota > Gammaproteobacteria > Legionellales > Legionellaceae. The sequence goes on along the minus strand of CANNJG010000141.1, from coordinate 2,658 downwards.
ATTTACCATCAAAAAATCCACCTCCAAATTTACGAGCACCTACACCTACTAGTGCTAAACCCGCAACCAATGTAATAGCAGCAGCAGAAGGCAGATACAAAGCTGCTGCACCGACTAAACCAACTAAACTAGTAGCGATTAACATCATGGCTACAGATTTTTGTGAAGGCATGGAAGGCATGGAAGGCATGGAAGGCATGGAAGGCATGGAAGGCATGGAAGGCATGGAAGGCATGGAAGGCATGTAATTTAACAGTGCCCAATTAGCAAGCCAAGATGAGTTATTAGTTGCAGGGCCTTTGAATATTGATCGCATAATTTTTCCTTTGTTTAGTTAATAAATCATTTAAATTTTTATCTGGCCGTTTTATTTTCCCTCGGCTTCTATCGCAAACATAATACCACTCTTTTAGCCATATCGCAAGAATTTATATCACTATGGTTAAGTTAAAAGCGAATGCTAACCTCAAAAGTCACCTGTTGAGGTTAGCTGGAGCTATATACTAAGCCTTTTCATTTCCCTTCGGCTCTTTACTAACTACGTCCTTTTTGTTCTCTTGATCTGGTTTTATCGGGACAACGCGTCCTCGTTGTGGTCCAGTACTTGGTTTCTTTCGTGCATGGGTAGATGTTGCTGGGCGTTGCTGATTGGCGTGTGTTGTGCCAGTACTTGGATGACGTCTACGATTTACAGGGATCCGTTTCTCATTCATTTGAGATTTTGATCGGTTTGCTTGTTCAGACTGAGGTTTGGCTCTGTATTCTTGTGTTCTGGACGTGTCAGCGGGGTTTTTAGTTCCAGTGATGGTTTTCCATAACCGTTCAAAGAAGCCCCATCCGTTTTGTTTCAGTGGCTGTTGGCTGTCATACGCTTTTACGGCGGGTTCGATAATTTTTGCCGTTTGTTGCTCAGGTCGTGCAATATCCAGATCAGGTTGTTGAATCAATGAGTAACTGGGTTTTTTGTTTTTACCGACATTATCTTCTTTAAGACGGCTGATGGTATATTGTGGTGATTGCAGGTATGGGTTAGCAATGACGACAACATGTACACCATGGCGTTTCTCAATATTGAAGATGAAATCACGTTTTTCGTTCATGATGAAGGTAGCCATGTCGACCGGAAGTTGCACGTGTACTTCAGCTGTTTTGTCTTTCAACGCTTCTTCTTCAATCAAACGAATAATGGATAGACCATTGGATTGAATATTACGTACCGTACCGCGACCTTCGCAGCGTGGGCATACTTCTTGCGCTGATTCACCGAGCGACAAACGCAAACGTTGACGTGACATTTCAAGTAAACCAAAGCGTGAAATGCGACCTACTTGAATGCGAGCTCGATCAGCTTTTAAGGCCTCTTTAAGACGATTCTCAACATCACGCTGATTTTTGCTGGCACCCATGTCAATAAAGTCAATCACTACCAGGCCACCCAAATCACGCAGGCGTAATTGTCTGGCGATTTCGTCTGCGGCTTCAAGGTTAGTGTTTAATGCAGTCGCTTCAATGTCAGCGCCGCTTGTGGCTTTTGCGGAGTTGATATCGATAGATACTAGGGCTTCAGTCCGGTCAATGACCAGCGCGCCACCAGAAGGCAGTAATACTTCGCGTTGGTATGCGGTTTCAATCTGGCTTTCGATTTGATAAAAATTAAACAACGGGATTGTATTGTTGTACAGCTTAAGATTAGGTAGAAAATCAGGTTTTACCTGCTCAATGTATTGCCTGGCTTTGACATAAGAAATTTGGTCATCAATGATGATTTCACCAATGGATTTGCGCAGATTATCGCGAATAGAGCGAATAATAACATCGCCTTCCTGATGAATCAGGCAGGGAGCCAGCTGTGTTGTATAGGCATGTTTAATGGCTTGCCATTGATTGACCAACATATCCAAATCAGCTTGCAACTCATCCTGGCTCTTGCCAACGCCGGCAGTACGGATGATTAACCCCATGTCTTCGTTTAGTTCCAGGGCATTGAGGGTTTCTTTTAATTCATCACGATCGTCGCCTTCAATACGACGAGATATTCCGCCAGAACGCGGGCTGTTTGGCATTAAAACAAGGTAGCAACCGGCTAAGGTGATGAATGTTGTAAGAGCCGCGCCTTTCGTACCACGCTCTTCTTTATCCACCTGAATCAATAATTCCTGGCCTTCACGAATGAGGGCAGTAATGGACGTTTTGCCTTCGCTGACTTGTTGTTTGTTAAAATATTCAGGCGCAATTTCTTTTAGCGGTAGAAATCCCTGGCGTTTGGAGCCGTATTCGACAAAAACAGCATCCAAGCTAGGTTCTCGTCGAGTCACAACTGCTTTGTATATATTGCCTTTTTTCTTAACCTCTGACGGACATTCAATGTCCAGGTCATACAAATGATTATCTTTAACTAAGGCAACGCGCACTTCTTCAGTTTGCGTTGCGTTGATTAGCATTTTTTCCATCTTTTACCCCTATAAAGGGCGCTGCAGTCTTGAGTGCGATAAATATAGGTTTGTCCGGGCTCGGACGCTTCTATGTTTACCCAATCTTGAGCCAGGTTAAAGACAGACCGTGCGCAAGCTACCTTCTAATCGAGAGGTGCATACCTATGGAACAGGTATGTCTGGCTTGCGTGGGTATCTGAATGAGTTAGGTTCAAGCTTGGGTTGC
>CANNJG010000140.1 GCA_947504795.1 Legionellaceae bacterium | reverse complement strand
GTATGACGTGGTGTATCGAAGAGTCCGACTCAAATTTCTAGCACGAAAGAGTGCGTAGATCGACGTAATCTGAAAAATATAGGCTCAAATTAAGTGGGTTAGCGCGATGATTCTTGTCCAAAGTCCAGTCATTCGCGAAACGTATAGGGCTGCTCAAGATCGGATGTCTTCTGGAGTACCCGCGCCACGTCTTTTGCAAAATAAGTAACAATCAAATCTGCCCCCGCACGCCGTATTGCAGTTAAGCTTTCTAGCATGACGTCTTCTTCGTTTAGCCAATTGTTTTGGGCGGCCGCTTTAATCATGGCGAATTCACCGCTGACTTGATAGGCGCAGAGGGGTACTTCGGGAAACTGTTGTTTAATCCGATAAATGACATCCAGATACAACATCGCCGGTTTTACCATGAGTAAATCGGCGCCTTCTTGCAGATCCAACGTTGCTTCACGCACTGATTCTCGGCCATTGGCCGGATCCATCATATACGATTTGCGATCCCCGAATTTGGGTGCGCCCAAAGCTGCTTCTCGAAAAGGTCCATACAAATGAGAGCTATATTTCACCGCATAACTTAAAATCGCGACGTCATCAAAGCCGTGACTGTCAAGCGCCTGACGGATAGTGCCGACCATGCCATCGGTCATTGAGCTTGGCGCAACCCAATCCGCCCCCGCTTGTGCGTAGCTGACTGCTTGGTGGCCGAGTTGGATGAGTGTCGCGTCATTATCGATCTGATCGCCCTGTAACATCCCACAATGTCCATGATCCGTGTATTCACAAAAACAGACATCCGCAATCACCAGTAAATCGGGATTGAGGTGTTTGATGCGTTGAATGGCTTGTTGAACAATTCCGTCCGCGGACAGGGACGCCGATCCGTTCGCATCTTTATAGCTTGGGATCCCAAACAGGAGAACCGCGGGAATTCCAAGCTTGGAAATCGTCGTGATTTCATCGTCTAAGTCCTGCAAACTCAATTGATAATGCCCGGGCATAGCGCTTATCGTTTGCTTTTGGGTGAGGCCGGCATGAATAAATAAAGGCGCAATCAGCTGACTAGTGTGCAAACGGGTTTCGCGCATCATATTGCGAACCGTTGCGGTTTTACGTAAACGTTTCATGCGTAATGTGAGTGGTTTCATTGGCGATCTCATCTGTTTGATGTTTGAGTAAATGTTGTTTGGCTAGGGCTAAGACATCCCTGGGAATACCTGCAAGCTCGGCAACTTCTAGTCCATAACTTCGGTTCGTAGCCCCCGGTTCAACCTGATATAAAAATACAATTTTACCAGCAGATAAAGTGGCTGCCAAATGACTATTGCGAATTTGTGGGTAGCACTCGGGTAATTCGGTCAGTTCGAAATAATGCGTGGAGAATAAAGTCAATGCACAGATGGTATTAGCTAAATACGCACAGCATGCATACGCTAATGCCATGCCGTCATAGGTACTGGTGCCCCGTCCAATTTCATCAATCAATACCAAGCTTAACGGAGTTGCTTCATTTAGAATATAGGCAGTTTCGGTCATTTCCACCATAAAGGTGGAGCGTCCTGCCGCCAAATCATCGCTGGCACCAATGCGTGTTAATATTTTATCTATCGGGCCAAGGTGAGCTCGCGTCGCCGGGACAAAACTGCCGATATGCGCTAAGAGGACAATCAGTGCTGATTGGCGCATATACGTTGATTTTCCACCCATATTGGGGCCAGTGATCAGAAGCATATTATGGCCGGGATAGAGTTCTAGATCGTTCGGAATAAAACGCTCTTGAATGAATTGTTCGACCACAGGATGACGGCCCGCAATGATTTTTAAGCCTGGTGTTTGCGTCCAAGTGGGGCAACACCATCCACGTGCATGCGCGAGGAGGGCGAGATTGGCGAGCACATCTAATTGCGCGAGTCCCGTTGCAATCTGGTGCAGTGCGGCGAGGTGCTCTTGAGCTGCTTCTAACAATCCCTCATATAACCATTTTTCGCGTGCCAAAGCTTTGGACTGGGCGGACAAGACTTGTTCTTCAAATGTTTTTAATTCCGGCGTGATATATCGTTCGACATTTTTTAAAGTTTGTTTGCGTTGAAAATGCACAGGTGCGAGGGCTGCTTGGCCTTTAGACAGTTCGATGTAGTAACCATGTACACGATTAAAACCAAATTTTAAGGTTGATAACCCTGATTTGGCTTTTTCCGCTTGTTCTAATTTTAGGAGCACATCACTGGCATCATCACTCAAATGTCGAAGGTCATCTAGCTCAGTATCAAATTCTTTAGCAATGACGCCCCCATCACGGATTAACATCGGAGGGGTATCCACTAAAGCGGCCATTAGGAGTTGATATAGTGTAGGCAGGGCAGGCATATGGGATAATAGCGTTTGAATTAAAGGTGCATCGCAGGTACTCAAGAGTTGGTGAACCGTTGGAATGAGCCCTAATGTGTCACGTAATACGACTAAGTCACGCGGTCTAGCCGACCCTAAAGCGATTCGAGAGGTGATGCGTTCAACATCACACACTTGGTGCAATAATTCCTGTAAAGGCGCATCGAGTTGTTGGGTCATGAGGGTTTGAATAGCTTGCGTCCGTTCTTGTAGAACTGCGTGATTGCGTAATGGCTTCGCCAACCAACGTTGTAACATGCGACTGCCCATGGCGCTTGCTGTAGCGTCGATACAACTGAGTAAAGAATAACGATGTTGACCTTGGTTGTTGGTAAAAATTTCCAGATGACTTTGTGTTGCGGCATCGAGTAAAAGATAGTCCGCGGATCGTTCTACCGTCAGGGTTGCTAAATGGGGAAGGGTTTGACATTGCGTCACTTGAAGGTACGCTAGCAATGCCCCCGCAGCGGGTAAGGTGAATTTAAACGCGGGATCGCAATGCAATTCAGGACGGTTAAACTGTTTATGCAATAACGTCACTGCACGTTCTGAGTCAAAATCCCAAGCGGGTCGATGAGTGACCACCCCATATTCAAAAGAAGGATAGGGGGTGGTGCTGGCTTGAATTAAGATTTCAGCGGGTCGTAAGCGTGCAATTTCAGCGTGTAAATGCCCTTCATCATTTATTTGTAATACATGAAAACGTCCCCCAGTTAAATCCACCCATGCCAAACCATAACGGGTGCGTTGACGATGAATGGCTAAAAGTACGGTGTCGCGGCGATCGTCCAGCAACGCTTCATCAGTGACGGTCCCGGGTGTCAAAACGCGGGTGACTTGGCGCTCCATAGGCCCTTTACCCGACTCACCGATTTGTTCGCAAATCGCAACGGATTCGCCTTTTTTGAGTAAGCGTGCTAAATACGTTTCAATAGCATGGTAAGGGACGCCTGCCATGGGGATGGGCTGACCTGCCGATTGACCCCGATGGGTGAGGGTCAAATCAAGCAAGGTTGAGGCGCGTTTAGCATCTTCGAAGAACAATTCATAGAAATCGCCCATGCGATAGAATAATAGAATATCAGGATAGGCTGCCTTAATCCCTAAATAATGTTGCATCATCGGGGTATGAGTAGGTTGCATGCTAATCGATAAAGGTAAAAGGGATTTATTTTAACATAGCCTGAAGAGACTTGCCGCATTTTAAAAAAGGAAAGATCGGGGTTTTGCGTCAGTTCTGTTTCAGGACGCCAACGGAGATAAAAATCTAGGTTGGTCTATGCATTGAGCTTATTTAACAAGTTCTTTATAATGCAGCGTCTTAATTATCATAAGGTAAGGAATGAAAATGGCATCTTTTTTAGATTATTGTGGGTTTAATACACCCGAAAAAACACTGCTTCCAAGACTGCGTATTCATAGTTCAACGTTTGAATTACAATCCAAGTCTGAAACATACTTTCAGATTCCTGAAACTGCCTTAGCTGATGATGGCAATGAATTAGCGATTTTTATTCAGGAAAACTTTACGACAAGTAAAGCAGAGCATACAAATTTCATGAACAGCTGTACAACTAATTACGAAAAAAATGCAGCATTACTTTATGATTTAGATAAAAAAATTATATCGTCGCTTTTGGTTGCCGTCGTGGCCTCTAGCTTGTCTGTTCTTCCGATTCTTGGTTGGTTAGCGGTTGCGGGGACGTTCGCGGCGTTATATTTTTCGATGCAACGTGGCGCTTTGTATGAGGAACAACAAGAATCGTTGAAGTTGTTAGTAGGGGTGTGCAATTGGAGTATTGGTCCAGGGCCGAACGTTCGGACAGATACTAAACAGAATTTGGTAG
>CANNJG010000139.1 GCA_947504795.1 Legionellaceae bacterium | reverse complement strand
TTCTCTCTGGTTCAAGTATTCTGCAGCACACTCTAAACGACCTTCCGCGCCATCTATCGATGCAGCATTATCCTCCCGGGGATCGTATTGACTATCAACAAGGCGGGCAGTATTTTTATCATTGTCATCGCGAAAATTTCACCACAACAGAACATGGCCATTTTCATTGTTTTTTACGTCAATCAGGGATTCCAAAACATATTAGGCGTACACCTGGGCTCAATTGGCAACCGAAAAGCGCCATGACTCATTTGGTTGCTATTGGCATGGATAGGCTAGGTCAACCTATTCGTCTTTTCACCGTCAATCGTTGGGTAACGGATGAAACCTGGTACGATGCACGTCATGTGCGCAATTTAGTCAAGCGCTTTAAACTATCGTTAAATGATTCGTCGTCTTGGCAACTGATCGATCAATGGGTGGAGGGAATGATACATTTGTTCACGCCTCATATTCTCTGGCTACATCAACAACGCGATCTGATGATGACTCAGCATCACGCATCCGCGGATCGGGATCGAAATACCCATTATGAAGATCGTAATATCGAGGAGCTTTCATCAATATCGATTAATTTACCTGCGTACATTCAATCGATTATTAACACCTCACCTCGTTCAACACACCCAATCCAAAAAAAATCTATCTGCTAAGACATCAAAGCAACTATTGACAATAACCCTAAAAAAACCAAATACTTCTAGGTACTGCTTCAGTCTAACCCCGAATGTAGGGTTATTATAAAAGGACGACTATGTCACGCTTAGCGCTCAGTGTAATGGCTTTAATCTCGACCTTAACCTCCACAACGTGTATAACCCCAGTTGCTTATGCAGACACAACCTTAAAATCCATCAATCCCGATTGTGCAGGTGGGGGATGTATGGGGGATGATTCGAACCTTGGATGTCGCTCAACTGGACTGAGCAGACCCAGTTGTGTGGGTGCTGGGTGTATGGGGAATTAGTGCTTTTTAACGGGGCTGTGTGCCGCCGTTCAAATCAACACCGTCAGGACTGATATTTCTTTGAGTTTCAGGAATACTCGCGAGTAGATAAATTCAAAAGAGGGATAGATTACGGCCTGTCATCTAAAACTTTTTTTACCGCAGGCAAAAAGTCCCTACTCGACAATCCCATAACCACTGCAAGAGACCCTGCGACGTAGATAGAGGAGTAGGTTCCAATCACGATGCCGATAATAAGCGCTAGTGAAAATCCATGGATGGTTTCGCCGCCATAAACAAATAATGCCACCACTACAAACAAGGTTAATACCGATGTCATAATGGTTCGCGATAAAGTTTGATTAATAGAAATATTCATAATCTCAATGGGTGTGACTCGGCGAAGTTTAACAAAATTTTCTCGCACCCTGTCAAATACGACAATAGTATCATTGAGTGAATAGCCAATCACCGCTAACAAGCCCGCTAGGGCTTTTAAATCGAAATCAATGCCGAGCCACGCAAAAATACCTAGAATTAAAACCGGATCGTGGATGAGTGCAACAGCAGAACTAAATGCTAGGCGATATTCAAAGCGCACAGCGATATAGAGCATGGTTGCCAATAAGGACACAACAATAGCCAGTGCGCCTTTTGTGGCTAATTCCTTTCCAACCTGGGGTCCAACAAAATCAACCTGTTGTTTGACCGCACCCGGTAACATCGACATCAGCTGCTCTACGAGTACCGTTTGATTAGCATCTGCTCTGGGCGCTATTGAGATTAAAATATCTTTTGAAGTACCATAACTCACTACCTGAGCTTCTTTAAATCCTGAATGATGCAAGCGTGAGCGCACATCTGAGAGATTTGCAACCTCAGGGTAACTCACATGAATTTGCGTACCCCCGGTGAAATCCAAACCCCATTTTAATCCATGCAGACATAGTCCGGCGATAGAAGCAAGGAATATAAAAATAGAAAAAGCCGCGGTCCACTTGCGGGCCCCCATAAAGTCTATCTTTGAATTCGGATTAAAAAACTCCATTATACCCTCATATGCCGATTGATATTTTTTTAACGGTTCTGTAGCCGTAAATCAGATTAACCATTCCTCGTGTATAGGTAATTCCGGTTAACATTGAGGTTATCAACCCCAATGTAAGCGTTACCGCAAATCCTCGAACCGGACCGGTACCAATTGAAAATAAGACAATAGCAACAATTAAAGTCGTGATATTCGCATCTAGAATGGTTGCGAATGCACGTTCATACCCAGAAAAAATAGCTGCCTGAGGTGAAGAGCCATGCCGTAATTCTTCCCTAATCCGCTCGTTAATTAACACATTAGCATCCACAGCCATCCCTACTGTCAGAACTATCCCCGCAATGCCTGGCAAAGTTAGTGTCGCGCCTAACATCGACAATAAGGCGCATAAAAACATCAAATTCAATAATAGCGCAACATTGGCAATCACCCCGAACAATTGGTAATACACCAACATCAATATAAGTATCAGTCCCATACCCACTTCTAATGAAAACAATCCTCTTCTAATATTTTCTTTGCCGAGCGTCGGACCCACTGTACGTTCTTCTACGGAGTAGATGGCTGCGGGTAAGGCACCCGAGCGCAATAACAGAGCAAGATTGCTCGCTTCTTTGGCATCCGATAACCCTGTAATCTGAAAATTATTACCTAATGCTGACAAAATCACCGCGGTCGAAATCACGCGTTCATCGCGCGTGGTTTGTCGCTCTAAAACGCCATTCACCATGCGCTCTGAGGTTTTGGATTCCACGTAAACAATCGCCATGGACTTACCAATATTATCTCGTGTTATTTTATTGAATAACGCTTCGCCGCCCCCACCCAGCTGAATTTGGACAGCAGGTGTTGCCGTTTGCTGATCAAAGCTGGAAAGCGCCGACGTGATCGAATCGCCACTTAACACGACTTGGCGTTTCAATAAAATCGGGTTTGATTTCATTTTTAACAGTTTAGTATTAACCGGTATTGCACCTGTTTTGGCTGCAATGACTGGATCATTGTCCTGATCGACCAGGTAAAATTGTAAGGTCGCAGTGCCGCCTAAAATTTGCTTGGCACGCGCGGCATCTTGAATACCCGGGAGATCGACCCCAACGCGCGTTGCACCCTGTTGAACAACCACCGCTTCCCCGACCCCTAATTCATTCACGCGATTACGTAAAATTCCCATGGTTTGTTCAATTGTAGATTGACGAATCGCATGACGTTCACTCAAGGAAAGAGTTGCGATAATTCCGGGTTTATTATCCATGGGTTTGAATTGCAATTCCGTACTTTCTTGTTTTAACTCTGCTAATGCTTGTTTCGTCATTTCAGGTGTTCGAAGGCGGATTTCTATACCTTGATGCGCTACATAGCGTATTCCAGTATAGCGGATGCCTGCTTCGCGCAAGGTCTGCCCTACCGACTTCAACAATCCTTCATAACGCCGGTTCATTACCGACTCAATGTCGACGTCCAGAAGGAAATGCACTCCTCCTCGCAAATCTAACCCTTGTTTCATAGGTTCTGCGCGAATAGCCATTAACCATTTCGGAGTTGATGGTGCCAGATTCAATGCAACGATATAGTTAGGCCCTAATCCTGAACTAATCACATCACGTGCTTGGAGTTGTATATCGGTTGATGCAAAACGCGCTTGGACACTATCGGCATGCTTATCAACAGATTTGTATGGGATGTGTGCTTCTTCCAAGACATTTTGTACTTGTTTGCGGAGCATATTCTGATCGACGGCTGTTTCCGTTGAAATTTGTATGACAGGATCTTCACTATATAAATTTGGAATTGCATAAACACAAGCGATAACAGCCAACATCACTAATACTATATTTTTCCATAATGGATATCTGTTTTGCATTTAAATCGCACTCGCTTACAAAGAATCTAGCGTACCTTTAGGCAACACACTGGCTACAGCATCTCGCTGCAGAATCACTTCCACACCTGAACCCAGTTTAGCTTTGATATACACTTGATTTACACTATCTTCTACTTTTGCTAGAATACCTGAAGACAAAACAACTTCATCCCCCTTCTTTAACTTGTTAATTAGCTCTTTATGTTGTTTCGCACGCTTATTTTGCGGGCGAATCATCATGAAATAAAACAACAAAAAAATACCGACGATCATAATAAGTGAAAATGAGCCATCGGCCGCCCCACCTGAATGTCCTGCGCCAATCCCTGCTATTGCATCGCTAATCCACAAACTCATTATTTTCTCCTAATTACAGTTGG
>CANNJG010000138.1 GCA_947504795.1 Legionellaceae bacterium | reverse complement strand
TATATTTTGGTGTTGTATTACTCACGTACGGGTGCTGTGTCGCAATTGGCACAGTTCATTGCGCGCGGTGTGGGGCGAATTGATGGCATTGAGGCGCGTATCCGCACAGTGGCTCCTGTGTCTACTACCTGTGAGGCTGTAGACAAGGCTATTCCTGATGCGGGTGCACCTTATGCTAGGTTAGATGATTTACGTGATTGTTCAGGATTGGCATTGGGTAGTCCAACACGATTTGGCAACATGGCTGCTCCCATGAAGTATTTCCTGGATAGTACATCATCATTATGGTTGGCGGGTGATCTGGTTAATAAACCGGCTTGCGTGTTCTCATCGTCAGCCTCGATGCACGGTGGTCAAGAATCAACGTTACTTAGCATGATGCTGCCTTTGATGCATCACGGCATGATGATACTAGGCTCGCCTTATACCGAACCTGCCCTAAATACGACGCAAAGTGGCGGCACACCCTATGGGGTAACCCATGTGGCGGGGGTTACCAATGATCGTCCTTTGAGTCAGGATGAAATGGATTTGGCGAAGGCCTTGGGTGAGCGTTTGGCGAAAATCGCGTTGAAAATGTAGATTGGTAGTGACATTCCGCCATTTCCGGGAACTATCCGAGCCGCGGACTCGGATAGTTCCCGGAAATGGCTTGACGACAGCAATATGATGGCTGGAGCCTGATTTAATATGAAAGTAATTAGTTTTAACGCAAATGGTATTCGTTCAGCTGCCAAAAAAGGCTTTTATGAATGGTTACATCAGCAAAAGGCTGATTTTGTTTGTATTCAGGAAACCAAGGCACAAATAGATCAGCTAGCGTCTGAATCAATCTATTTTCCCAGTGAATTTCACTGTGAATATTATGACGCTGTAAAAAAAGGCTACAGTGGTGTTGCAATATATGCACGCAAAAAGCCCCTGCAGGTTGTGAAGGGCCTAGGATTTGATTATTGCGACAATGAAGGACGCTATATTCAGTTCGATTACCCAAATTTAAGTGTGGTGTCACTTTATTTACCTTCAGGTTCAAGTGGTGATGAGCGGCAGGTGGTAAAATATGATTTCCTCGCGCGCTTTGCCGAACATTTACTAGAATTGAAAGCTGCAGGCCGTGAGCTTATTATTTGTGGTGATTACAATATTGCGCATAAAAATATAGACATTAAAAACTGGCGTGGTAATCAGAAGAATTCAGGCTTTCTGCCTGAAGAGCGTGCTTGGCTTGATCAATTATTTGGTGAGCTAGGTTATGTCGATGCGTTTCGTTTGAAAAATCAAGCTGAAGAGGAATACACCTGGTGGTCTAATCGTGGCCAAGCCCGAGCGAATAATGTTGGATGGCGGATTGATTATCAAGTGATTACGCCAGGATTGGTTGAACAGGTGCTGGATGTCGATATTTATCGTGATACACGATTTTCAGATCATGCGCCGTTGTTAGTCGAATATCAGGGGGAATGTTGTGCTTAAATTAGCCAGCTGGAATGTAAACTCTTTGAACGTTCGTCTGGAACAAGTGCTTGCATGGCTTGAATCTTCTCAAGTGGATATTTTAGGCTTGCAAGAAATTAAGATGACGGATGATCAATTTCCAATAGACGCGTTTACCGATCGCGGTTATTACGTTGTTTTTGCAGGACAAAAAACCTACAACGGTGTCGCTATTATCAGTCGTGAGCCGATTCAAGATGTTGTAACCGATGTTCCCAATTTGGACGATCCTCAACGACGCATTCTTGCTGGAACGATTGGGGATATTCGTTTTATTAATCTTTATGTACCGAATGGAGCAGCTGTAGGCACAGATAAATATGACTATAAGCTGTCGTGGTTACCTCATGTCACAGCCTTCATAAAGCAGGAATTAATCAAATATCCGCAGTTGGCTGTAGTGGGTGATTTTAATATCGCCCCGGACGACAGAGATGTGCATGATCCTAAGGAATGGGAGAATTGTGTTTTAGTCAGTCCCTTAGAGCGTCAAGCGTTTACTGAGTTACTGGCCTTGGGATTGCATGACAGTTTCCGTAAGTTCCCACAAGAAGAGCAATTATTTAGTTGGTGGGATTACCGAGCTGCCGGTTTTCGTCGAAACAGAGGCTTACGTATTGATCATATCTTATTGAGTGACTCACTGATTGATAAATGTTCAGTAAGTGCGATTGATAAAGAGCCTCGCAAAGCGGAAAGGCCTTCTGACCATGCGCCAGTGTGGGCGGAGATTGCCTGATTTGTGGGTTACAAGGTTGGCGCTATACGCGTCTCAATCTGTTTTATCTTTGTGTTCAGGCCCTCAGCCCTTTCTTTATTCACAAAACACGCTGGTTTGAAAAATAGAGGTGCATATGCCGTTTCATCAATCGCGGCTTTTATAGCACAAACGGTTTCTTTGACTAATCTTGTTATTTCTTCATGCTGCTGTGATAGTGCGTTTTTGATCAGAACACTTTCTTGAGTCATGTCCCGTCGCATACGGTTTAATGAAATTTGAGGTGTCAGTTCAGGTCCTAAGTGCTTATTGCTATGAATATCAATCCATTCTAGCTTGAGTTTGTCTAGCCTTGTTAGATTTTCGTTCCTGCTTGCTTTACCTAGCTCAGTTAAGAGAGCTGATTCGAAAAATGCTTTATAATCGCTCTCTAATTTCTCACAAGCCTTGATCTCATCTACATAAAACTGTTGAACCAGGATTGCTTTGCCTTCAGTTTCAAAGGCCACCGTCATTCTTGGGTTGATGGTATATTCATGCGCTCCGTATGGACCATACCAAGCGTTACGTGCAGCATGATAGATGCTGTCTTTTGCCGTTACATAACTGGTGGCCAGCAACAGTCCAATGTATACGGTTGGAATGAGGACAACGATCGAAGCTATTTCCGAAATCACAATGTGCGATAAGGGTGCTGCAACTAATATTACGACAGCGGCCACAATAATAAACGGAATCAATGTTCGTACAATTTGTTGAGCAATATTGTTTTCATTATTCGTAATATCATAAAATTCAGCCCAAAGCGGTGCAAACGGTTGAAAGAATTTGTAAAGCGTTTTCTTGGCTTCAGCAACATAGCGTGCTGAACGCTTGTAATTGTAAAGATCAAGCCATGACAGCCTTGAACTTTCATTCTGTGTAGAACATCCGCTTCCTTGAATGACACCATGTGCGTCAGCAATTTGATCCAATAAAATTTCGGCTTGCCTAAATGATTTACATGAGAACAAAGAAGACACGGAGTTCTCTATTAGGTTATTAATGGTAAGGGATTCTTCAGGCAGATGTCCTCCATTGAAAAGATAAATATTATTTTCAATGTATGTTAAAAGGGCTTGTTCATACAATGGAAGCCAGGTATCTGCTGTTAGTAGCTCGTTATTGATTTGGCCCTGTGAAAAATGTTTTGCTTGATCTTGGTTGAACTGATCCAAATTTAAAATAGAGATAGGATTGTCATGACGTTTGCATGTATTGTTTAGGTGTTTAAAATACGTGCCGGTTAATTTTTTTTTTCTTTCGGTGTTGGTTATAATCTGGTTAATTAAGGCACTGTAGTCTTTATTTTGTGTATGGAATGAAAAAGCTGTTTTAGCCATTTGAATTATATCTGCGCGTGTCTCAGTCGCAGTTAACCGACTCAACAATCCGCGCTTATCAATCGCTTCAACTTTGCCAACAGCTAGCCTAAGTTGCTCGCCGGTCCATGTAATTTCAAAAGCGGTGCGATCGTTTAACGTTAATAAATCATAACCAGGAATAAATTCACACGCCAGATTTAAAGTTATCATATTAGCACCTTTATAAAAAACCAACCGTTAGGTATAGTACTCTTAATATATTAAGGGAACATTAAATAATCAGTGACCTATTGCGTACTTGATATTTTAAAATGAAGAGTTGTTGATTTAAAATCGGAGATCTGGTATTGTCGTTCGTCATTTTGAGAGTATGGTACCTGACTTGATCGGGTGGCGATATTCGTTATGTAAACATTAGAGAGTGGTATTATGAAAGCTTCGATTCATCCAGATTATAAAGTTATCAATGTGACTTGCAGTTGCGGACATGTATTTGAAACTCAGTCAACCTTGTGCAAAGATTTAAGCATTGAAGTTTGTGCTAGCTGTCATCCCTTTTACACCGGCAAACAAAAGCTGGTTGATACTGGTGGTCGTGTACAAAAATTCCGTGATCGTTATAAATCTCGCACTACTACACAGCCAGATGCATAAGTCAGTTTTTTTGTTAAAAAAATGCGCAATAAATTTGCGCATTTTTTTTTAAAACCGACTATCCAGTTC
>CANNJG010000137.1 GCA_947504795.1 Legionellaceae bacterium | reverse complement strand
CATTAGTTCATAGTCTTGGGGTGACGACGTCGTGTATGCGTCAAGTATTGACGGTGTTTTCTGGCTTACCTCACCGTAGTCAGTGGGTCAGAACGATTAACGCAGTAGATTGGATTAATGATTCGAAAGGAACAAATGTAGGGGCAACACAATCAGCGATAGCCGGTATTGGCGGAGCCATTGCTGGAAAAATTGTATTGATTGCCGGAGGACAGGGTAAGGGTGCGGATTTTAAGCTGTTACGAGAACCCGTCACCCATTATGTGCGATCCCTGGTGTTATTAGGTCAAGATGCCGATAAATTAGAGGCTGCTTTGCAGGATGTAGTCGAAGTGACGTGTGTCAAAACGCTAGAAGATGCGGTGGGGGTTGCGTACCAGGTTGCTCAGTCGGGTGACGTGGTGTTATTATCACCTGCATGTGCAAGTTTAGATATGTTTCATGATTTTAATCACCGTGGTGAAGTCTTTACAGCGTTAGTGGAACAGTTGTGATGTTGCGTAGAAAACGAATCAAATCCACATTTGGCCCTCCTATTTTATATGACAGATGGCTAATATTGGCGGTTCTCGGACTGATTGTGATTGGTTTGATGATGGTTGCGTCGAGTTCAGTGATGATTTCAACAAAATATTATCACCAACCCTTTCATTTTTTAATTCGGCAATCCGTATATTTAATTATTGGATTCATTGTTGCAGTTGTCATTGTTCGCGTAGATAGTCGTGTTTGGCAACGATACAGTATGCAATTTTTATTATTGTGTTTAGTCTTATTGGTTGTTGTTTTGATCCCAGGTATCGGACGCATGGTGAATGGGAGTCGGCGCTGGTTAGCGATCGGACCCTTGGCTATTCAAGTATCTGAATTAGTTAAGTTTGCGATGATACTTTATATTTCGGGTTATCTTGTGCGTCAACATGTACAAGTTAATCAGAGTATCCTTGGGTTTGTTAAGCCGATGCTTGTGTTGATGGTGGTTGCTGGATTATTGCTTCTTGAACCTGATTTTGGTGCAACAGTGGTGATTGTATCGACGGTAATGGCTATGTTGTTTTTGATTGGTGTGAAACTTCGTTATTACATTGGATTAATGCTGATTGTGGGTGTCAGTATGGCGGTATTAGCGATTTCTTCTCCGTATCGGATGGCGCGGCTGACTGCATTTTTAAACCCCTGGGCGGATCAATTTAACAGTGGCTATCAATTAACCCAATCGTTGATTGCCTTTGGTCGCGGAGGTTGGTTAGGTTTAGGCTTAGGCGATAGTGTTCAAAAAATGTTTTACCTTCCGGAGGCCTATACGGACTTTTTATTTGCGGTGTTGGCCGAGGAATTCGGATTGATTGGCATTCTGCTAGTTTTAAGTTTATATAGTATAATTGTGTGTAGAGGATTGATGATTGGTTATCACGCAGTGAAAGCCGAACGACAATTCGCGGGATTTACCGCTTATGGCATTACCTTTTGGTTAGGGTTTCAAGCGGTGGTCAATATGGGTGTAAATTTAGGACTATTGCCAACCAAAGGATTGACGTTGCCGTTTTTAAGTTATGGAGGTGCGAGCTTGATTGTAAACTGTATTATCGTTGCAGTGTTGCTGAGAATCGACCATGAGACAAGATGGCAGGGGTTGGGACTGGATTAAATAAACATCATAGAGCACAGAAAAAAGAGGATCATAGTATGCAAACACCCGTGACAGCTTTTTATTCGCCTAAAATGGGGCGAGTTAAGCGCATTCATTTCGTGGGAATAGGTGGTGCGGGCATGTGCGGTATTGCTGAAGTACTGCTCAATGAAGGTTATCAAATCAGCGGTTCGGATCTAAGTGAAAATCGGGTGATAGAGCGTTTGCGCTCCTTAGGCATGATAATTTCAATTGGCCACCATGCAAAGAATGTGATGGGTGCGGATGTTATCGTCAGATCAACGGCTGTGCAGGATGATAATCCTGAGATTCTTGCCGCGAGTGAGCATAGAATTCCGGTTATTCCGCGGGCTGCAATGCTTGCTGAATTAATGCGCTTTCGCTATGGCATCGCGATTGCTGGTACGCATGGTAAAACAACGACAACGAGTTTGGTCACCAGCTTGTTAGCAGAAGGAGGATTAGATCCTAGTTTTGTTATCGGTGGAAAATTGAATAGTGTTGGTAAGAATGCGCAATTAGGCACGTCACGTTATTTTGTTGCGGAAGCGGATGAAAGCGATGCTTCTTTTTTACTACTTAAACCGATGATTGCTGTGGTCACCAATATCGATGCCGATCATATGGCAACCTATCATGGTAATTTTAACGAGTTACGTAAAGCATTTCTGGAATTTTTACATCATTTGCCTTTTTACGGGCTAGCGATTGTTTGTATCGAAGATCATGAAATTCGCCGGCTTCTGCCATCCATTCAACGCCCAACATTAACCTATGGATTCCGAGAGGGTTCTACGTATCGTGCAATAAACTGGATGCAACAAGATTTGTTGTCTTCTTTTGACGTTCAAAGACCTGCGCCGCATGAGAATTTATCGATACAATTAAAATGGCCAGGCCGTCACAATGTTTTAAACGCATTAGCTTCGATTGCGATTGCGACCGAATTAGGCGTGCCCGACGCTGCGATTTTTAAAGGTTTATTAGAGTTTGCAGGCGTGGGGCGGCGTTTTCAAATTCTAGGAGAGCGTAACTTTACCAGCGGTACAGCGTTAGTAGTGGATGATTATGGCCATCATCCCAAAGAAATTAAAGCGACCATCGAAGCCTTTCGTGCCGTGTGGCCGAATAAACGCCTCATCCATGTCTTTCAACCGCATCGATACACGCGAACGCGTGATTTATTTAACGACTTCGTGGATGTCTTACAACTCAGTGATCAAGTCTTATTATTCGATATCTATTCGGCAGGCGAACCTGCTATTTCCGGAATTAACAGCGATGCGTTATGTCATGAAATTAATGTGAGCCATCCAAAAGCTATTTTAGTGAATGAACACAGCTTAGAGTCGCATTTGAACGATATTATTGGTGAAAATGATGTGATTTTAGCGCAAGGCGCCGGGAGTATTAGCCAGATTATCAATGCTTTGGTGCAGCGAGAGTGTTCATGACGACGCCTGCCTTAGTTATCAATCAACAGCAGCTAAAAGGCGAACTGTTGTTCAATGAATGTTTGGC
Source organism: Legionellaceae bacterium (assembly GCA_947504795.1). GTDB lineage: Bacteria > Pseudomonadota > Gammaproteobacteria > Legionellales > Legionellaceae. The sequence continues at coordinate 1,136 of CANNJG010000137.1, read as the reverse complement.
GGGTTATAACACTTGGCGTGTCGGCGGCAGGGCAAAAGCACTCTACAAACCACAAGACTTGGACGATTTAATCACCTTTTTAAAAGAATGCCCCTTATCCGAGCGATTGTTATGCTTAGGATTGGGAAGTAATTCACTGATTAAGGATACTGGCTTTTCGGGTGTTGTCGTGGTGATGCAAGGATGTTTGACTAGCCTTGCGCGGATCGCGCTAGATCGGGTGAGGGTAGAAGCAGGGGTGTCCTGTGCAAAAATGGCGCGATTTTGCACACGCAATCAACTCACTGGGGGCGAATTTTGGGCTGGAGTCCCCGGCACAATGGGCGGCGCATTACGGATGAATGCGGGTTGCTTTAAGAAAGAAACGTGGGAAACTGTTGCAGAAGTAGAAACCATTTCACGCTCTGGAGAAATACGCCATCGTAAACCCGAGGAATTTCAAATTGCTTATCGACATGTTTCAGGATTAGAAGAAGGGGAATGGTTCGTCGCAGCCACTTGTCGCCTTATACCAGGTGACCAAGCGCATTCAGCCGAGCTGATTAAAGAGCTGTTGGCGCATCGAGCGGCGACACAGCCGACCAGTGCTTATAATTGCGGGTCCGTTTTTCGCAATCCCCCCGGACAATTTGCTGCAAAACTGATAGAATCATGTGGATTAAAAGGGTACCGAATCGGAGGCGCCGTGGTTTCAGAAAAACATGCTAATTTTATTCTTAACGCAGAAAAAACTGCCTCGGCAAACGATATTGAACAATTGATAGACACCGTACAGCGGACGGTTTTTGAGAAGACAGGCGTTCAGCTTATCCGTGAAGTCATTGTGCTTGGAGATAATGCATGTCGAACTTGATAAAGCTAATAGTGCTCTATGGGGGTAAGTCGGGAGAGCACGAAATATCACTCCGTTCAGCGGCTTCGGTGTTAGCGAATCTTGATACTGCACGCTATGAAATTATTCCTGTTGGCATCGATAAGTCCGGGCGTTATTTTCAATCAGATTATCAAACTTTGTTAGGATACCCAGATGTATTACCCGTAATGACCGCGCATTCTGTGTCGTTGCCGAGTTTACTGAAGGATGGTGGTTTGGCGATTGAGGCCGATGTCATTTTTCCGGTTGTGCATGGGCCTTT
>CANNJG010000136.1 GCA_947504795.1 Legionellaceae bacterium | reverse complement strand
CGGTATGATTTAGCCGCGCATCGAGGTCTTGGTAAAAAGTGAGTTGTTGTTGCTTAAGCTCGTTGAGTTCATGTGCTTGAATTTCTAATTGACCCCGTAATTCTTGCAGGTCTTGTTGTAACCCTAGAATTTTATTGAGTAATTCGATGTTTTTTGAAGTGCTCGTCGTATCCTGCGCGAGGGCTGGTTCAGCACCCTCTTCACGAATGGTATAGGACTCATGAGCAACAGGCAGTTCTTCAACTGCCTGTGCTTGATGTTGTTCTTCGAGAAGTGCGAAGTTTTCACTATCGTCAATCACAGGGGCATCGGCCATCGCTTGGAGGGACAGAAGTAACAATCCTAAGAAAATGGTTCGAGCCAGCGTGATCATTATCGTGTGGCCTCATACGTTAATTCAGCACGACGGTTTTGTGCGTGAGCAGCATCGTCATGACCCAAATAGGCTGGACGTTCTTTGCCGTAACTCACGACACGCATTTGACTACGACTGACCCCGTCCATACGCATGATTTCAGAAACGGTATTTGCACGACGTTCACCTAATGCCACGTTGTATTCACGACTGCCACGCTCATCAGTGTGTCCAGCTATTAATACACGCGCACCGGGATGTGACTTTAAATAGTCTGCCTGTGCATGAACAGAAGAAACATATTTTTCAGATAAGGCAGAATCATCATACGAAAACAAGTATATTTGATTGTGAGGTGCCTTTGTAGTATACATTTCACCCGCTTCTTGACCAGAAAAGCCTAATGCATCGCCCAGTCCGTGTGCAGATAACCCGTCTTCATCCATAATGCCACCGTGTTTTTTAGCGCAGGCGGCTAATACAACGATACTTGCTAGGATGAGTCCACGTTTTAAAATCATTCCAATTTTCATGCTTTAAAGCTCCTAATTAATTAATGGCGCTTCATTGTACAATCGTTTTTAATAATTGGCTAGTGCGTGTGCTTGATATATTCTAGTGATCCGGGGCTTAGTGAAAGTCCCCAGAACTTAAGCCAAACCCAGAGGTCCGGTCAGATTGAGTATTTAACGGAGTGACCCACGTTTCGTATAAGTCCTTTAGATTAATGCGCATACCTCAGATACCCACGGCTATGACCGGTGTAATAGTTATATCTTGGATTCCAAAATGACGGGCCGTAGCCATCATCGTAAGTTCCATAACCGTCATACCCGACTGTGTAGCCAGTAAACCCTGGACTATAGTCGGCATAATCTGGTTTGTCTTGGATTTGCAGCGAGGTTCCTGCGCAACCGATGAGTCCATAGGATAACACTGCCATAACTATCACATGATAAGGGTTTAACATGATGATTTCTCGGTACTTGTGCCTTCTTTAAGTGTAGGTCAACACGGCAATATAGCAAATTAATGAGCCTACTGTTTTTATTGTTGCCTTTGCGTAAGTTCTGCAAGTTCTTTATACTGCTAGAAAAAATTCCTCGATTAAGGGTGGGTAAAGGAGCAGAGAGACGTTTTCACCCTTGACTAGAAGTCACCCTGCTAACTGGGATATAACGAATATGCATACCGATTTACTTTCCATTGCTTTGGGTTTTCTCGAGGGATTCGCTTTAACCTTATCCCCATGTATTTTACCGATCTTACCCGTTCTATTAGGCGTATCGCTGACAGGTAGCGTTTATCGACCCGTCGGAATTTGTTTAGGATTTATTCTTTTTTTTTCTTCCTTTGCTTTTTTTTTAAGACAATTGATCTTATTCGCGCACACAGACCTGAATGCGATCCATCTGGTGGCCTATGGATTCTTAGTAGCGTTGGGGGTGGTGATGATTTCACCGGCTTTGAGTCATCTTTGGGCGCGCTGGATATCTCATCTTCAACCGTCTCCTGTAAAAAACAAACGATTTGGGCAAGGCCTGCCTTCAGGTTTTTTACTCGGCGGCATGCTTGCACTGGTATGGGTGCCCTGCGCCGGTCCTATTTTAGCGGCGGTGATTATCCAAACGGTGGTGCAAAAAGCCAATGGGATGAGTTTTTTAGTGCTGGTAGCATTTGCAACAGGTACCGCATTACCGGCAATGGTGATTGCCTATTATGGTCGGTCATTGATGCAACGCTTGGACCTGCTTAAAAGGAAGTTACCGCGGATTCGCCAAGGCTTGGGTATCATCATTATTAGCAGTGTTTTTTGGATGCTATGGCGCGACTATGCGCCGGATCACAGTAACCTTCCGACCAGCACGCAAACCGCTAGCTGGTTACACAATGGACTGGTGTCTTCGTATCCGGCGCCCGTTTTGACCAACATCAGCAGCTGGATTAATAGCCCCGCGTTGCAGCTAAGGGATCTGCATGGGCGCGTGGTGCTCATTGATTTTTGGACGTATTCTTGCATTAACTGTGTGCGTACCCTCCCGCATTTAAATGCACTGTATGCACACTATCATCAAGAGGGATTGGATATTATTGGGGTTCATTCGCCCGAATTTGTGTTCGAAGAAGATGAGAGTCGCGTGCGTCATGCGGTTCAGCAACATCGTATTCAGTACCCCGTTGCTTTGGATAATCATTTTAGCGTTTGGCTCGCTTTTGATAATCATTATTGGCCCGCGCAATTTTTGATCGATCCTGCTGGAAATGTCGTATATGAGCATTTTGGCGAGGGGGATGAGGCGATCTTGGAAAATAATATTCGATATTTATTAAACAAGACAGCAAAGCCATTCATTCGTCAGCCCTCTATCCCCTATTCAGCGCAGGATAGGATCAGTCCTGAAACGTATTTGGGCTATGAGCGCTCGGATCGCGACAATCGACCTGCTAATTATATAACTGACCGGGATCAAATGTACCATTTCCCAAGGCAATTACCTCTTAATGCTTGGGCACTAGATGGGGTTTGGCGTGCGCTACCCGATCGAATTATTGGGATGCAATCAAACAATCGGTTACGTCTCCATTTTCGAGCCAAAACCGTTTATCTAGTAGTGGGTTCTGAGCGAGGGACGCCGATAAAGCTTACCGTTCAATTCAATGGGCAAGTAAAACCGGCTCTTCAGGTGAGCGATCACACGTTGTCCCCTGTCTTGACGTTGGATCACGTTGTTGAGGGTGATATGGTGATCGAAAGCGCCGAACCTGGATTAGCCATCTACACGGTTACATTCGGAAGATAAGTTCTGTATAATCTCGACAACTAAAACTAAGGACGATGTTGCATGGGAAATATTTTTGACATGTTTGGGCCGTCGCCCATTAGGCCGATAGAACAGCACATGTATAAAACCTACTGCTGTGCAAAGCAATTATCACCCTTTTTTGCTGCGGTGATTCAGGATGATTGGGAATTAGCGGAAAAAATACAGTCAGAAATAGTTGCGTTAGAAAAAGAAGCAGATGTGATTAAGCGAGAGCTCCGTTTGCATCTACCTACGGGATTATTTTTGCCCGTGGCACGTTCGGATTTATTAGAACTGTTGGGTGCTCAGGATAGAATCGCGAATAAAGCCGAAGATATTGCCGAATTAATGATTGGTCGAAAAATGAGGCTGCCGAAGTCCCTAATCCCGGCGTTTACGCCTTTTCTAGAGCGGTCCTTGGATGCTGCTAAGCAAGCTTGTAAAGCGATTAATGAATTGGATGAATTGCTTGAAAGTGGGTTTCGGGGCAGTGAAGTGACGATTGTGGAAGAAATGATCCTCACCCTAGATAAAATTGAACACGAAGACGATGAGTTATTGGCAGATATGCGGCGACGCATTTTTGACATTGAACGTGATATGAGCGCTATTGACCTGGTGTTTTTATACAAACTTGTCCAATGGATTGGTGATTTAGCTGATCTAGCACAAACGGTAGGCGCGCGCCTACAAATTCTTATCGCTCGATAGTGAGAAGTTATGGATCATGCAACCTTATATTTTTCGATGGCGATCATCCTATGTTTGCTGATGACATGGGGCGTCGGCGCCAATGATTTAGCAAATGTCATGAGTACCACGATGGGCTCTAAAGCTATCACGGTACGTGAAGCCATGATTATCGCGATTGTCTTCGAGTTGGCCGGTGCCTTTTTAGGCGGGACGGGCGTGACGGGAACGATGCGTGATGGCATTATCAATGCCAGTCAACTCTATACCTCTCCGCAAATTTTAGTAGAAGGGATGCTGGGCGTCTTATTGGCGTGTACCATCTGGATGAATTTAGCCAGCTATTTGGGTGTGCCTGTATCGATTACCAACGCATTAGTGGGTTCGATGGTCGGATTCGGCAGTTTCGTATTAGGGCCAGAGGCGGTTCACTGGCATCAAGTTTCATACATTGCTATAGGGTG
>CANNJG010000135.1 GCA_947504795.1 Legionellaceae bacterium | reverse complement strand
TCACGAAATAAGTCTTGCCATGATTTTAGCATCTGTTCCGATTGCTGAGTCCATAGTTCGGTGGTTTTTTGTTGCATATCTTTCAGTAAGGGATATTGCCGCATCGATATCAATGCTTGCTCCAACATCATTTTATAATTTTGACTCATGGGGTTCTGAGACCAAACAATCAATTGCCGCAACATGTCCGGTGATAAAAAATGCGTGGAATGCGCTTCTAATTCCATAAATAATTGCAACAGTGTCATCGTCGTGAGATCGTTACCATGACCGGCATCAATAACTTGAAAATCAGTGCCTTGCAGCACGTAAGTGCGCAACGAGTCCAAAGTGATATATTGACTTATCTCTGTATCGTAGAGGCGTCTATTTTTGTATTTCTTAATCAACCTGATAGGTGTGTCTGTCATATCTGAATTCCACCCTTATACTACGCTTCATAATCCAATAAAAAGCCTTAAAAATTTCCTTCGCACCTGACTAATCCAGCCTATCGCATTCATTTACAAGCGCTAATGTTTCATTCTTAACATAACTTCCTGGCGCATCCGCCAAAGGTTCTAAAGGAAACTTGGCTTTAACTACCCGGCCCGAGTGCTGCTTTAACCATTCTAACCATTCAGGCCACCAGGAGCCAGATGAATAAGAAGCGCCGGCTAACCATTCTTCGGGATCTTGTGGATAGATCTCGGAGGTATAGTACCCATATTTGTCTTTACCTGGTGGGATCACAATTCCAGCAATGTGACCCGAACCACCTAGCACAAAGCGCTTTTTGCCACTTAGTATATGAAAACCTTGGTAAGTGCTTCGCCAAGGCGCAATATGATCTTTTTGGGTGGATACAAAAAACACGGGAACATCGATACGTCGGATATCAATAAGGGTGTCATGAATCTTAATTTTATCTGGCTTGACTAAATCATTATTCAAATACATCCAACGCATATATTCCGAATGCATTTTAAAGGGCATATTGGTAGAATCACTGTTCCAATACAATAAATCAAATGGAACAGGCGCTTGCCCTTGTAAATAATGCTTAATGAAAAAGGCCCAGATTAATTCTTTTGCACGCAAAGCATTAAACGCAGATGCCATCCATTCCCCTTCTAAATAACCCTGCTGTTGCATGTGCTTTTCCAAAACTATCACTTGGTCTTCATGCATAAACACCCCGATATCACCCGGCTCACTAAAATCAATCATCGATGCCAAAAACGTTGCGGAGCGCACCGAGTGATTATGATTAGCTTTGTTATAAGCCAGCAATAACGCCAATAACGTTCCGCCAATGCAAAAGCCCAAAGCGGATACGGATGGGATTTGTAATTGTGTTTGAATAGCGTTAATCGCGGCCAGAGGACCCAGTGTGACGTAGTCGGACATACCCACATCTGCGTGAGCTTTGGTGGGGTTACGCCATGAGATCATAAATACGATAATCCCTTGTGATACCAACCAACGTACGAATGAATTCTCAGTACTCAAATCCAGAATATAATATTTATTAATCCAAGGCGGAATAATCAGTAAGGGCACTGCTTTGACGTTTGGCGTTTGCGGCATATACTGAATGAGTTCTATCAATTCATTTCTAAACACGACTTTTCCAGGCGTCACCGCAATATTATGACCGACGCTGAATGCCGATCGATCTGTCATCGACATCACTAGGCGAGCAGAACGACCATCGATATCATCTAAAAAATTATTTAAACCGCGTAGCAAGTTTTTTCCGTTACTTTGGATTGTTTGTGCCCATAGTTCGGGATTGCTAAGCAAAAAATTATCAGGAGACAACGCATCGACATAATGTTGTATAAAAAACTGTACCCGCTTGGCTAAGGATCGATGAGTGACAGCGATACTGTTCCAAAACAGAGTAAGGTGTTTTTGAATCAGCAGATAGTGCTGCCCCATTATCGCAAAAACCGGTTGCTGCCAAGCTTGGCCCTGAAAACGCTTATCAGTAAACGCTGGGAAAGGGGTTTGTGTCGTCATCTGGGTTAATTGAGTGTTACATAGCGTTGCAAGTTCCTCAGAATAAGTGCGACACCAGGCGGAAAAAGCATCAGGATTATCTGTAATAATCACAATAAAAGCATGAAAATCACTCACAACACGCATCCATTTCTCGAGCGATTTCAATAGGTAGTCTGGATTAAATTCTAATTGTGCTGCTAATTGAATGCATTTTTCCAATATATCTCGACAAAGATTGTAACGCTCTAGGTCTTCTGGCATCTTTGCGCATCCCAGCATGGAAGGTATCAAGAAGATAGTGGCACCAAAATCATTCGAGCGCAACTGGCCACTAAACATAGGAAAATCAAGCCACACCGCTTGGTTATGCAAAAAAATGACTTGTGGATTGAAGAAATATCCCGCGCACAACACGCGGGATATTGGCGATTACGCTGCCTTAAAGGACGGAATAATCGCAGGAAGGACGTTTTGTAAACGCCCTTATTGGGGCTTTCTTATCTCATCTTTCGCACTTTTAACGGAAGACAACATGGCTTTTTCTATGATTTGAAAAGACTTTTGCAAATACTCTAGGGCTTTATGTCCATTCGCAATCGCAATTTCCATTTGTTTTTCGATGAATTCTTCTGGTTGTGCGACTTTGCCCAATTCATCAGGTTTAACGTATTGAAAACTTTGTAAGGTTTTCATATTTAAATCTGCGAGAGATTGCATCGGCTCCTGGGCTTTTTTAAATACATCTGAATATTTATCGTAATCAAAATAAGACTGTGTCATAGGGCTCTCCTAGCTAGTTATATTGCACTGCACAATTAAGTTTAGAGGCATTGATGGGCATTTGTCAAATTTTACACTTGGCTATAGGGTCCCAAAAAAAGCAGCCGCCTTGTCCTGCGCGGCCAATTTGAATTTAAAATACAGTTTGTTGACGACAATGCCGCGTAAAATCGCTATACTAGCGGTTATTTTATATTTAATAGTCGGCTATGAAACAGCGTATAGAAACATTAATCCAGACGGCATTACTGCACATAGATCCTGCTTTTTCTACCTCAATAACCTTAGAGCGTCCCCGAGATCTCACGCATGGCGATTGGTCAAGCTCTATCGCAATGGTTTTAGCAAAGCGTATGCAACGCCCGCCCCGTGCCTTAGCTGAACAAATTGTTGGGCACATCCCAGCAGATAACACGATTTCATCCATCACCATTGCGGGACCTGGATTTATTAACTTCACGTTAAGTCAATCATATTTCAACCAACAGTTAGATACGATGTGGGCATCGCCCAGTTGTGGCGTCGATCCTATCGCCACAACTAAAACAGTTGTCGTCGACTATTCGTCGCCCAATTTAGCCAAAGAAATGCACGTAGGCCATTTGCGCTCAACCATTATCGGGGATGCGATTGCCAATATTTTAGCCTTCCAAGGCTTTCGCGTGATCCGCCAAAATCATATCGGCGATTGGGGCACACAATTTGGGATGCTCCTAGCGCACATGCAGACCGAGCAACAAAACACTCAAAACTTTGCCTTAACCGATATTGAGAGCTTTTACCAAGCCGCTAAAAAACGCTTTGATACCGATCCGAACTTTGCGGATCAAGCCCGGGCCTGGGTTGTAAAATTACAAGCCCACGAAACCGAAAGTTTAGCCCTATGGCAGCGTTTTATTGGTTTATCTTTAGCGCATTGCCAAGCTATTTATCAACGTTTGGGGGTTGGGTTAACGCTTGCAGACGTCCGCGCAGAAAGTGCCTATAACGACGTACTCGCTTTGATGATTGAAACCCTAGCGCGGCAGAATCTATTAACTGTTCAAGACGGCACGAAATGTGTTTTCTTGGATGAATTCAAAGGCAAAGACCAGCTGCCTTTACCGATTATTGTGCAAAAAAAAGATGGCGGCTATCTATATGCCACGACGGACTTAGCCGCGCTACAATACCGTCACACTGTTCTTCATGCAAAACGTATTCTTTACGTCGTCGATGCCCGACAATCCCTACATTTCCAACAGATCTTTGCCTTAGCGGTTAAAGCCGGCTTTGTCGACGCCCACACCGAATTAGAGCATGTAGAATTTGGAATGATTCTCGACAAAGCTGGTCGACCCTTCAAAAGTCGAGACGGCGGCGTCACTAAATTAAGTGAATTATTGGATGAAGCAGAACAGCGTGCAAATTTATTAATTGCCAGTAAAAACCCACAGATGGATCCCAAAGAACGCCAAATAATGGCGACAGTAATCGGGATGGCGGCCGTCAAATATGCTGACTTATCGAAAAATCGCATGAGTGATTATATGTTTGACTGGGACACCATGCTTAGTTTTGAAGGCAATACCGCCCCTTACTTGCTCTACGCGAATACTCGAATTCATAGTTTATTTCTTAAAGCTGGCAAAGCGATGACAGACTTAACCCACCCTTTTCAACTTGAGT
>CANNJG010000134.1 GCA_947504795.1 Legionellaceae bacterium | reverse complement strand
CATACATTGCAAGCATTATCCGACTATCGATTACAATTTAATCAAATTTAGGCCTATAATGACCTTATGACCACAATCGATCTTGCAACCATTCTTAGTAATATAAGCCAGTCTCTTGTTCCTGTAGAACAAATGATGACAGCGCTGAGTTATGTTCTTGGTATCTTGTTTGTTATATCGGGGCTTTTCAAACTAACAAAAATAAAAGCGCGTTCCCGTGAACATGCGTCTGTTCCTTTGGTTTATATTTTGGGTGGTGGGGTGCTTATTTACTTGCCTTCTTCAATAGAAGTCATGTCGACCACGTTTTTTGGCAGTAGCAATATTTTACAGTACTCTAAAGTAACGACTTTCACGGTTTATGATTCTGTAAAATTATTGGTGCAAACGGCAGGTTTAATCTGGTTTATTCGAGGTACGGTGCTGTTGGTGCATGCCGCAGAACCTGGGAAGCAGCACGGCATAAAAGGAATGTTGTTTGTTGTTGCCGGCATTTTTGCTATGAATCTTGACTTTACCGTTAGTGCAATTGATCAGGCCCTCACCTATTTGATGAGCTTAGGTATGCAGGCGGTTTAATCTTCTTCACCACAAATTTTTAGGTGATTGGCCTTGGCAAAGTCCAGAATAGATTGATAAACTTGAGGGCTGGTTTCCTTAAGTTTAGGATCCAGTAATACGCATTTATAACCCTCATGATTAACGCTCGGCTGCAAAAGCGGTGAGTAGTGGATTCGACTATTTTTAAAGCTAGCCATTGAACCACTCATTCGCTCAGCCCAGTCGCTGGGTCGGAAGGTTTTTCCTTGTTTGGTGACGCCTTCAATCACAATTTTTTTGTCTTCAGATTCAGTCATTGTAATTATATTGCACAATGGGAGCAGTGTGATAAGTATAGCATCATTCACGTTGCAAATGTGGGAATGCGCCTCTCGTCTGACAGTAAGTGGAAAATGCGGTATACTGCTGATCTGAAATTATGAGTGAGGTATACCCCGTGAGACAAAGAGAAGGTCATTCAGGCATTTACTTACTACCCAATCTGCTGACTACCGCAAGCTTGTTTGCAGCTTTTTATTCAATTGTTGCGTCACTGAAGGCACAGTATGATGTTGCAGTGATTGCGATTTTTATTGGTATGATTACTGATGGGTTAGATGGGCGTATTGCGCGCATGACCAATACAGAGAGTGCATTTGGCGCTGAATATGATAGCTTGTCAGATATGGTAACATTCGGCGTTGCCCCCGCTTTGCTTCTCTATAGCTGGAGTTTACATCAATTTGGGAAGCTGGGGTGGTTGGTTGCTTTTGTTTATACCGCTGCAGTGGCTTTGCGATTGGCGCGTTTTAATACCCAAGTAGAGACGTCAGATAAACGCTACTTCCAAGGGCTTAATTGCACTTTTGCAGGAGCGCTTGTTTCCTCGTTTGTTGGGGTCTGTCAGCAACAAGATTGGTCATTTCAAGTGGTTTCAATATTGTCAGGATGTATTGCGATCACTTCTGCTGTGTTGATGGTCAGTAATGTTAGGTACTATTCTTTTAAAGAGTTGGATTTCAAGGGAAAGGTTCCGTTCCTTTATGTGTTAGTGATTGTCATGGTCTTTGTAGCAGTTGCCGCGAATCCAGCGGCGATGGTGTTCCTTGGTACGGGCGTCTATGCGTTGTCTGGACCATTTCAAACGTTATTCGTTCTAAATCGTATGCGAAAACAGCGCCGGATGATTGCCAAAGGTAAGGTTGTTGATGCTAATAAATAAGCTTAGAATGGCTAAGGGTTGAAATCATCCTCATCCTGGCCCGCTACAACATTACCACGTTTTGACACGAAGTGGCTAAACGTGGTACTGGCTATTCTATTCGTCTTCGCCAAAATAATTATTAATCAAATCAACCAGGGCTTTTTCCATGGCGTCCTCATCCGGGCCATCAATATTCAATATGAGTTCGCTGCCTTTGTTAGCCGCGAGCAACATGACGCCCATAATGCTCTTGCCGTTGATGGTTTTTGAATCTTTAGTGACATCTATTTGACTTTGATACTTTGCCGCTGTCGATACAAATTTTGCTGATGCACGTGCGTGCAAACCCAGCTTATTGATGATGGTTATTTTAATTGTTTTCATAAGGCCTGAATGGTTGTGTGGTGGTCCGTATCTGCTAACGATACGAGCCACGACTCGTATCGTTAGCAAATACGGTAAAATGTTATATCTGCTCTTTACCCTCATCCCAGAAAGGTACCTCATGATCACGGTGATCAAGCTTTTTCTCTTTGTGTTTCATGAGCTGTTTATCGAGCTTGTCAACCAATAGGTCAATGGCGGTATACATGTTTTCAGATTCTGAGCTCGCATGTAGTTCTCCTTTGGAGATCAAAATGGTGGCTTCCACGATTTTTCTTAGTTTTTCAACATCAAATACGACATTGATAGATGTAATTTTGTCAAAATGACGATCGAGCTTATTGAGTTTTTCCTGAGTGAAATTTCTCAAAGCCGAGGTAACTTCCATTCGATGGCCTGTGAAATGTATTTGCATGGTCATAGTCCTTCTCCCTTATTATTTACAACAACGAATAAAAAATGTTTCCCTAACTATGAGTGTATCTGATCTATGGCGATTATCCAGCGGAAATTAAGATTCTTTTGAGGCATGATGAATTTTATGTGGGCAATGATGGGTGGGAATGAATTAATGCAAGATATAAAAAGCCTCATAATTAAACGAGGCTAATTAGAAACCAATTATTTAACTTTTTTCTCGTTAAAATCGACATGTTTGCGAACAACAGGATCATAGCGTTTAAACTGTAATTTGTTGGTCGTTGTACGCGGGTTTTTTGTTGTGGTTATAAAATAACCTGTTCCAGCGCTCGATTCCATTTTAATTTTGATGCGAATAGTTGCCATGGTGTTTCCCCTTCAATTAAATTTTTTCGCCTTTGGCGCGTAATTTATCGAGAACAACTTTTATGCCCAGTTTGTCGATAGTGCGCATGCCTCTTGGTGTTAATTTGAGGGATACAAATCGATTTTCTTCTTCAACCCAAAACCGATGGTGTTGAATGTTAGGTAAAAAGCGTCGTCTCGTTCTATTGTTGGCATGCGACACGCTGTTTCCGCTAATGGGTCGCTTACCAGTAACCTGGCATACTCTTGACATGATGTTACTCCAACGTGTCTGACAATCATGGGTCAGATTTTTTAAAAAAATTAGCTCATTCGCACCGCGAACTGGCCGAAATAAATTTCAGGTTGCGTTTTATAACAAAAAACAGCTGCTGATGCAATATATTGTCAGAAATTGAATTAAAAAAACAGTGTTATTGGACATTCACGGTACTGCCCGTGCATAATCCTCGCTTTTGCATGGGGTGTTTAAATGCAGCGACGCACAATTAAAAGTTTTGTATTACGAACGGGCCGTGTTAGTAATCGTCAGCAGCAAGGACTGGACCAGTGGCTGACCAATTATGTGATGCCTGAACCGGTGTCACCCTGGAGTTTGGAAACTGAATTTGGCAGAAAGGCTGATACGGTTGTTGAAATTGGGTTTGGTATGGGATCGTCACTTTTAACCATGGCAGAAGCCAGTCCTGATCTGAATTTTTTAGGTATTGAGGTGCATCTTGCCGGGATAGGCAGTTTAGTTGCGGATATACATGATGCAGGTTTAAGTAATCTTCGTGTTGCACCTTATGATGCTGTAGAGGTATTCAAGAACTGTTTTGCAGATAATTCACTGGTTGGTGTGCAAATCTTCTTCCCTGATCCCTGGCCAAAATTGAGACATCACAAACGCCGCCTTATTCAGAAAGAGTTTATCACTTTGCTGGTTCAAAAAATCAAAGTAGGCGGCTTTATACATTGCGCAACCGACTGGGAAAACTATGCTGAACATATGCATGATGTCCTCTCTGCTCAACCCAATCTGAGTAATCAAAATCACGATGGTGGGTTTTCAGCTAGGCCTGACTCAAGGCCTCTTACCAAATTTGAGCAGCGTGGCACGCGTTTGGGACACGGAGTGTGGGATTTGATTTTCATTCGGAATTAGATGCGGTTGACCTGGGGGGCTTGCTTAAACTGGTTATACCCCATAGAATTCTATTTTTTAGCGCGAAGTGCGGAGCGTAATGCATGGGATGGAATGAGCCAGATAAAGGTAAAGCACCTTGGGGTGGGAAGAATCAACCCCCTGATCTTGATGAAGCATTGAAACGTTTGCAAGACAAACTGAAAAAAATGTTTTTGAGAGCGTCTCCCAAACGGACTACACCCGAACCCATTTCGGCTTCAGGTGGTCGTTCAGATGACAGCTCTGGCGGTGGTTTTCTGGCGGGCCTCATTTTGTTGGCTGTCTTTGTTTTGTGGGGATTGTCCGGAATATTCATTATCGATCCGGCTGAGCAAGCGGCTATTCTGCGTTTTG
>CANNJG010000133.1 GCA_947504795.1 Legionellaceae bacterium | reverse complement strand
GTGGCAGGATTAGAATTAATTAAAATGACGCGATACCCTTCACGCTTCAGCGCACGAACCGCTTGAGTACCAGAGTAATCAAATTCGCACGCCTGCCCGATAACAATAGGACCAGCACCTAGAATAAGAATGGATTGAATATCGGTACGTTTTGGCATAATAGATCACATCTAAGGGGGGCATTAAATTAAAAATTGGGCATATTTTCCGCGACTACGGGAAACCATCTAGACCCAGCACTTCAGACTAGATGGATTCCCCGGCTGCGCGAGGAAGACATAACCCGATTAACTTAACGCTACCGTGCACGAATAAAACAGCTCGCTATGCTTCCTCTTCTTGGCGACGTAAAAACGCAGGTATATCCAGGTAATCCACATCTGGCAACGCTTCTTGAGATTGCGCTGCGTGTGCTTGTCTTTGTGGTTGTACTGGAGAAGAAGAAACATTCATCCCAGATTGTCGCCTCAACACAGCCGGGCGATCAAACTGATGGTAATCCAACGTACCATCTAACCGTTTATTTTCATAAGCGGTCGACTTATGCAGCGATGTGTGCGTTTGTTGTGTACGTTGTCGACTATCGCCTAAACCGGTAACAATCACGGTTACCCGGAGTTCATCCGTCATCGTTTGGTCAATAACCGTTCCAACAACAACCGTTGCTTCGTCTGAAATAAATTCTTTTACGACATCGCCGACTTCTTCAAATTCTCCAATCGACATATCCATGCCTGCCGTGATATTCACTAAAATACCCCGCGCACCCGAGAAATTCACATCTTCGAGCAAAGGGGAAGCAATCGCAGCTTCTGCCGCTCTGCGCGCTCGCTGATCGCCCGAAGCACATCCAGTCCCCATCATAGCCATACCCATTTCAGACATGACAGTGCGCACGTCGGCAAAATCGACATTGATAAGACCTGGGCGCGTAATCAAATCGGAAATACCTTTCACTGCCCCTAGTAATACATTATTCGCCGCTTTGAAGGCATTGAGTAATGATATATTTTTACCTAGCACGCTTAAGAGTTTGTTATTTGGAATGGTAATCAGAGAATCCACATGCTGTGCCAGGGAACGAATGCCTTCTTCTGCCGCCAACGCGCGCTGCTTTCCTTCAAATGAAAAGGGTTTCGTCACGACGGCTACGGTCAAAATACCCAATTCCTTCGCAATTTCTGCAAATATTGGCGCAGCTCCTGTTCCAGTGCCGCCCCCCATACCAGCGGTAATAAACACCATATCAGCACCAGCCAACACATGCTTAATTTGTTCGCGGTCTTCTTCAGCAGCCTGCCGACCAACTTGCGGATTCGCACCAGCACCTAGGCCTTTCGTGAGTTGATCGCCCAATTGAATGAGTATTTTAGCTTTCGAATTTCTCAAAGCTTGTGCATCTGTGTTCGCACAAATAAAATCCACACCATCAATATTCTCGGCAACCATATGCTCGACAGCGTTACCGCCCCCCCCACCGACACCCACAACTTTAATCACCGCATTATCTTGCATGATTTCCGTTATATCTAACATAATTACCTCGCATAAAATGTATAGTAACTGCTCATCTTTCCTTCGGTCACCACGTACCGCCGGTTATCGGCGGCACATCGTACAAGAATAGTTACTTAAAAATATTTGTTCACCGCAATTCCTGAGGTGCTATATAACCACTTAAAAATTCACATTAAACCATTTTCGCATTCGCGTCCATACACCTTCTGCACTATCCGTTATGGCGTGCGCCTTGTACCCATGATCATACTGCTGCTTAAATCCATGCAGCAATAATCCAACGGCTGTAGCCAAGCTTGGATCGGCAACGGCTTCAGGTAGTCCCATCAGATTTTGCTGAGCAAATCCATGCCGTACCGGCATTTGAAAACACATTTCAGCTAACTCAATCGCTCCATTTACACATGATGCTCCACCCGTCAGCACAATGCCAGCAGCAATCAGATCTTCATACCCGCTTCGTTGCAACTCAGAACGCACTAGATTAAAGAGCTCTTCGTAACGAGCAGCGACAACCTCCGATAACATTTTTGCCGGGATTTTTCGTCCAGGCTTATCATTCATACTCGGGACTTCAATCATCTGACTCGAACTCGTCGGATCGGATAATGCCGAGCCGTAATTTAGCTTAATAGATTCTGCTGATTTACTCGGCGTACGCAGCGCCATAGCAATGTCATTCGTTACTTGATCACCAGCAATCGGTATCACCGCAGTATACTGAATGGCGCCATCGTGAAAAATAGCAATATCCGATGTCCCACCGCCAATATCAATCAGACAGACACCGAGCTCTTTTTCGTCGTCTGTTAAAATGGCATGACTCGATGCTAGTTGCTCTAAGATGATATCAGACACTTCAAGACCACAGCGTCTCACACATTTTGCAATATTTTGTGCTGCAGAAACAGAACCCGTTACTAAATGAACGCGGGCTTCTAATCGCACCCCAGCCATCCCTACCGGTTCGCGAATATTGCCTTGATTATCGATAATGAATTCTTGCGGCAAAATATGTAATATTTTTTGATCGGCAGGAATTGCAACTGCTTTAGCTGCATCGATCACGCGTTCTACATCGACTTGTGACACTTCATTATCACGAATCGCAACGATTCCATGTGAGTTCAAGCTGCGGATATGACTCCCTGCTATACCCGTATAAACCGAACGAACTTCACACCCCGCCATCAGCTCGGCTTCTTGAACTGCTCGTTGAATCGAACTAACGGTTGCTTCTATATCAACCACCACCCCTCGCTTTAAACCCCGCGAAGGATGCCGTCCCAGTCCAATCAATTTTAAGCTACCTTCAGGTGTCACTTCACCAACTAAAGCAACAATTTTTGAGGTACCAATGTCTAAACCCGTAATAATATTTCTTTCTAATTTTTTCGCCATTATTATCCCGCTTTTTTATTAGTCTCTTTCCATTGTGCTGCCATGCCATGGACATAACGTAAATCTACCACCGACAAATGCTCTATTTTATCGGAAAAAACAACTGGATAAGCTTGACAAAATCGTAATATACGCCGCTCTGTGTCACGTTTACCCAATCGCAAAACTACTCCATTGGTTAATTGCAACTCCCAAGATTGATTATCGCGCAATACTAATGAATTTGCACGTAATCCATAGCTTGATAATAGCTTACTTAATTTTTGAAACATTTGTAAGGCATCCAACTGCTGATTTTTTGGTCCAGTAAATTGAGGCAAGGCTGTATCTGCTTCTTGTTGCCAATCTGCGGCGGTCCCATCAAACAACTCCCCATCTCGCATCATCAGTTGTTGATTCCATATGGCGACAGGTTTTTTTTCAATGACTTTAATTTTCAAGGTATCCGGCCAAACATGATTAACATGTACGGCTTTTACCCAAGAAAGCTTGCTGAGATCTTGGCTTAATTGCTCAACAGGGATTGAAAAAAAACCGGTCTGATCGTAGCGTTTAAGAATGGTTTCTAATTGCTCACGCGTCACATGTTTATAATTGGCAACAATCTTAAACGTATTAATAGGATAATTATTCGGATTTGCTAGACACGAGTAAGCTAATCTGGCCACCAATAAGATTGCACAAACGATTGATAGGTATAAAAAACCATGATCGCGGAGTTGTCGTAATGAAAAAGTCATACTATG
Source organism: Legionellaceae bacterium (assembly GCA_947504795.1). Lineage (GTDB taxonomy): Bacteria > Pseudomonadota > Gammaproteobacteria > Legionellales > Legionellaceae. The sequence goes on along the minus strand of CANNJG010000133.1, from coordinate 810 downwards.
TTACCTTAGGATTGGACCAGACTTAATGATGATAATGCGTCACCATCCGCTCTCTAGCACGGCGATGAAGCAAACTCAATTCGATCAACTCATCCAATAACCGTTGATACGGTAATCCACTGGCTTCCCATAGTTTAGGATACATGCTTATCGACGTAAACCCTGGAATCGTATTGATTTCATTAAAAAAAACAGCACCCGTGCTGGTATTAACAAAAAAATCAACCCGTGCCATTCCCTGACATTTGAGGCGCAGAAAAATTTCTGCCGCATAGCGTTGCAGCGATTGAATCATAGTGGGATCCAGATCAGCAGGGACATGTAGTTGCGTTCCACCACTTTCAGTATATTTCGCTGAGTACGAATAAAAAGCATCCGGATGATGAACTTCAATTTCCCCAGCAATACTCACTTTAGGAGCTTGCCCCGGTATCTGATTCTCTAACACTGCCAATTCAATTTCGCGGCCTTTGATATATTCTTCAATTAAAACAGTTCGATCGTATTGCCGTGCATCATCAACAGCAGCCAACAACTGAACAAGATTATGTGCTTTATGAATCCCGACGCTTGATCCTAAGGAGCAAGGTTTAACAAAGACAGGTAATCCTAATGACGCAATGGCCTCCTCACAAATCGCGTGAATCTGCTCAGGCGTGGCTGAACTCGAGAGCGCGCGATACTGTGCAGATTTTACGAAATCATTACCCACCAATCGCCGCTGAATATCTTTATCCATCCCAATGGCCGACGATAAAACGTCACATCCCACATAGGCGACACCTGCATGCTCGAGCATGCCTTGTAAGC